>NZ_JAMXXS010000033.1:0-31879 GCF_024129595.1 Acinetobacter lwoffii
TCGTTTAAATTCCCCATCATTAAATCGAGTTAAATTTTCATATTTCATGGGGCTAGTATAAACAATTTTTTACTTTCGCAAGAGATCTATTATTCTCAAGTCTTAATTTCTATAAAGTTTACATTCGATTCAAATACTGCATTTAACTGCTGTAGCAAGTCCTCCCGATCTTGTAAGGCAGCTTTAATTCTTAAATAACTCATCCGGATATCATCCGGATATAAGTCGAGCAATTGCTGAGCTTGATCTGTATAGCCTGTGGCTTGCAACACATGCCATTTCGCAAAGCTTAAAATCGGTAATGCCGGATATTTGGCTTCCCAGTGCGAAATCTGTTGTGCAATCGCATCATAATCTGGATTTTGCCGCAATAACTGTTGCTGGAACCACAAATAAAAGACATCCTGATTAAATTGCTGTTCCATTAAATGAATCGCAAGCACTTCATGCTCGGCACTCATTTCTGGCATTCTAAATAATAATTTCAACCATAATAATTTGACCGAATATTCACGATCAAATATCTGAGGTTTTAAATCTAAATAACGTTGCTGTAAATAAAATAAATCGTCCTGTGTGGCTTGGTCATAGGCCAGTAATAATTGTTCCAGCCATGATTTTTTTACTTCTTGGTCTAAATGCCCATATTGAGTCGAGCGTAAATATAACCAAGGAAACTGCATGGCAAATACCCCCCACAATGCGACAAGGCGCTGCTCATAGGCTGTTTTAACCTGTATTAACCAAGGTGATAATTCATGCTGATTTAAAAACTCTAAATGGGTAAGTGCTTGTTCACCTTGCTGTTGTGATAAATAAATTTCAATCCGCTGTAATTCTGCCAATTCAAATGCCATGGGATTGGATTGGTTTAAAGCAGTTAATGCATGGGTATATTGCTGTTGTCCCCAAGATAAACGTGCATCAATAATATGTTTAAGCAAACCCGACTTGGTGAAAGACTGCTGAATAAAATCCCGCTGATCCTGCGCAGCGTTTAATAACCAGATGACTGCCAATTGTTCATAAGGGTGCAAGCGGGAAAAACTAAAGACTGTTTCAGTTTTACGCTGTTCACGGCTGCGATACTGCTTGATGGCATACCAGATGCAATGCATCAGAAAACTTACACTGACCAAGGATGCGGCCAAAAACCAGAGGGTAGTTTGTAACTGCCACTCACGCCAATACAGATAGACATAGCCAGCCCCATGTCCATAACTCAGGATACTCAGTCCCGCAATGCCAAGTAAGCAGACAAATAAATAGGCCAGCAGAATCTGTTTCATAAGCAATTAGCCCACTAGGGTGCGTGTGTTTAATAATGGAATCGGAGTAATCGGGGTGGCCCTGATTTGATTCAATTGCTGAATCCATTTTTGGCTCTGTGCATCCGGCAATTGCTCCAAGACTTCAATCACGGCATTCAGTGCTTGCTGAAAAGCGACGGATTGGTCTTTTTGCAAGGTATTTTGTGCGATGAGCAAGCGCAACTGGGCCTCTTTCAGTACCAGATGCCGTTGCATCAAGACTGTGCTTGGCTGATCTGCGGATTCAATCTGAATCCAGCGCTGCCAGAAAGAGCGTTGAGTTTCTGGACGCTGACGATGTGGTGTCTGAATTTCTTTTTCAATTTCAGCATCCATCTGCATCAGGAGTTCTTTTACTTTATTTTGCTGCACTAATCGACTATTCACGAATTTTTTCAGCATGTCCTGATCTTTCGCAATCACTTGCTGCAAACTGCTGACCAAGGCAGGCGCTAAAATATAATCATCCAGCTCATTGGATAACTGAGTTAATTTCTCAATCGCAGTGGCGTATTGTTGCTGTTGCAGTGCAAATTCGATCAGATCCAGATGTTGCTGCACCAAGACAATATCATTTTGCGTTGCATCAGTTGCCGCTTCATTTACTGACGCTTTCGCTGAAGTAGCTCCAGCACTTTCCTGTTGAGCAGAAATCTGGCGTTTTAAAGCCACAAACTGATCATTGAGATTGGCATTTTGCTGCTGTAACTGATTGATGCTTTGATTGAATTCAGTCTGTGCTGTATTCAGAACATGAAAGTCATAGCTAAGCTTGATGAGCCACGCCATACTCAAGATGAACACTACAATGAATAGTTTCTTCATGCGTTCCCTAATATCAGCCTCATTTTCTGCAAGATCGTATTTGCCTCTAAATCATCGACTTGTACGAATTGAAAACTTGCCTGATGCTGCTGTTGATATTCCCCAAGAATAGTGGCCAAACGTGGCCCCAAAACCAAATAACAGGCTTGCTGTATGAACTCTGCACTATCCTGCATAATTGCCAGCCAGTTTAACCAGCTTGCCTCACTAGTGATCAGAACTGCAAAACGCTGCTGCCTCTTAAGCAGCGACAAGTTCTCTGCCAAAATCGTTGCCGTCGTTTCAGGACATTGCCGCCGGTACAAAATAAAGTTTAAAACTTTAATATTGCTGGCACGTAAATGATCCATCATAAATTGACGACCGCCTTCTCCGCGCCAGAAGGCTACACCTGAGCCAGAAGCCAGTTGCTTCAACACAGGCAATTGCAGCATGCCTTCCGAGGTTTCGACCTCAGGCACATGACTATGAATGCCGTAGCTCGCCAATGCCTGTTCAGTGGCTTTGCCCACTGCCACCCAATGCACCTGTGCCAAAGTCGAGAGCGCGACTCCCGCCTGTTGTAAATATTGCATGCCAATCTGGGCGGCCGTCGGACTGACCACCACAATAATCTGTGCCTGCTCCAGCTGCTGATACAAACTCGACAGCTCATCGGAATAAGGCATGGCATGCAGTTCGAGCAAGGGCAATTCTAAAACAGACACTTGCGCTGCCTGTAACTGCTGGGTCAAGCCTGCAGCACGGTCACTGGGGCGAGTATTAATCAATAACATCAGTGTGAATAGAGTGCTTTCAGCAACTCGCCAGCACCTTGATCAAGCAAGTCTTTTGCCAGCTTCACACCCAATTGCTCTGCATCTGCCGTTTTCCCAGTGTGCTGTGCCCGGAGCAAAACCGCTCCATCAACACTGCCCACACGACCTTCGATTGAAATCACACCCTCTTTGAGCGTGGCATAACCAGCAATCGGCACCTGACATCCGCCTTCTAGATAGGCATTAAAGGCACGTTCGGCACGTACACACGCATCTGTATCCGCATGCAGGAGTGGCTGAATCAAGTCCAGCACCGTCTGATCATGAGTACGGCATTCCAGTCCCAATGCCCCTTGACCCACGGCCGGCAGACTGACTTCAGGCGTCAGAGTATGACGAATACGTTCTGCCAGACCCAAGCGTTTTAAACCGGCACTGGCCAGAATAATCGCATCATACTGGCCTGCATCCAGTTTGGACAAGCGCGTGCCGACATTACCGCGTAAATCGATAATATCCAGATCTGGACGCTGTTTTAAAATCTGAGTTTTACGGCGCAAGCTTGAGGTTCCGACTTTGGCGCCTTGTGGCAATTCTTCAAAACTAGTGTAGGTATTCGACACAAAGGCATCTAAGGGATCTTCACGTTCACAGATCACTGCCAGACTCAGACCTTCGGGCAAGGCCATCGGGACATCTTTCATGGAATGCACAGCCAGATCTGCACGACCATCCAGTAAAGCGGCTTCTAATTCTTTTACAAACAGTCCTTTTCCACCAATTTTAGCCAGTGGTGTATCTAGAATTTTATCGCCCTGTGTAACAAAAGTGACTAACTCGACCTGCAAACCAGCGTGCAAATCTTGTAGGCGCGCACGGATGTGTTCCGCTTGCCAAAGCGCAAGTGGACTTTGTCGAGTTGCAATTTTTAGGGTCTTCATAAATTTCAATAACAGTAAATGAGAACAATAGTCTAAACTTAACCTGCTCACTTGAAAATGCAAGTGAATTTATACAAGTTTCAACTGAATGCTCTCATTCATCCCCTGCTAAAGCTTTTGAATCCGATCTCGTAAAAACGGTAAATGTCGCCGACTAACCGCCAAACGGTCATCCAGCTCACGACAACGTACCTGATACTGACCAGAACTCACCACTTCCAGACCATCCAGATAATGCACCGAGATCAAGGCATTACGATGGATCCGGATAAACTGGTTCCCAAACTCCTGCTCTAACTCCTTTAAGGTTTCATCAATCAATACACTGCCGTTTTTATGACGCACAGTGACATATTTCTGATCCGCCAGAAAATAATAGATATTTTCAACTGGCACCAATTCGACACCACGATAGGTCTTTGCCGCAATCTGCTGGCGGCTGATATTGATTTCGTCCATATTTTCTTTTTGTTTTAGTTGGCTCATTTGAGCTTGGGTAAGTTTAGTTAAGTGCTCTAAAACCTGTGCCAATTCCTGTTGCATCACCGGTTTAAGCAAGTAGCCTTCGGCATTTGATTTAAATGCATCCAGCGCATGTTGGTCATAGGCCGTACAAAAGACAATGGCCGGCATTGGATCCAGTTGTCGCAAATGTTGCGCACAAGCCAGTCCATTCATTTCAGGCATTTGAATATCTAATAGGATGACATCGGGTTCGTATTGGTGAGCCAGATCAATCGCTTGACGGCCATGGCTTGCTGTCGCCACCACATCATGCCCCAGTTGAGAGACTAAACGTGATAAACGCTCGACGGCCAAAGGCTCATCATCACAAATCAGGATGTCCATTTCTCCTCCTTACCCAGTTAACATCATCAGATGAATGATAAAGCTAACTGCGATTTCTTTGATTTATTTTTATTTATATTGATATCGCACTACCGTCGTAAACATCCCTTCGCCGGCAAAGGTTTGAAAAGTCACACTGGGTCCATAATAAGCTTGCAGACGCTGTCTGACATTTTCTATTGCAATACCATGTCCCTTTTTTAAAGTTTTATTATCCTGTGCATAAGGGTTCGTTATGATGATATTAATTTGATTTTGCAATATTTCAACCAATATGCTTATGGTACTCTTTGTAAGAATTTTTTCAACTCCATGGAAAATACTATTTTCTAACAAGGGTTGTAAAGTTAATAATGGAATTTGAACTTGTGAGTATAAGTCTTTGTTTTCTAACTTCCATTCGACCTGCAAACGCTCACCTAGACGGATCTGCTCAATCTCCAGATAGCGCTGGCACAGATCAATTTCCTCCTGCAGGCTGACCAGTTTTAATTCCTGAAAACTGGCACGAAATAACCGTGACAAATTCAACAGCATGTGCTCGGCTTTATTTGGATCAATACTGATCAGGCTGATCACACTGTTCATACTATTAAACAGAAAATGCGGCTGAATCCGCGCCTGCATGGCCTGAATCCTAGCCTTCAGCTCACTATGCTGCTGCTGCTCCCATTGCTCACGCAAATAAAGATAGCGAAAACAGAAAGTTCCCAGCAAAATTCCCAGACTTAAATGGAGTCCGACCTGATCCAGCGCAATCACCAGGTTTAAATCTTGAAAATTAAAATTCTGTCCAAAATGTATCAAGATATTCAGGTTCACTGTGGTTAGCAATACGATTGCCTGTAACAGTAAAAATCCGAAAATTAACGCCAGCTTAATTCCCATACGTTGAAAGGCCTGATGGAAGAGTTCAACTAGGGCTGCAAAACATAACAGTACCCAGTTGATATACAGCATATATTGCAGCAGGTGCATACCATTTAAAGCCTGCCAGGATTGCGCTTCTGCGAGCGCCAGAATCATGGCCAGAATATTGCCGCCAGCAAATAGTTCCAGCAAATAGCGTAGATTGCCGATCTGGCTAAAAAAATAGGAATTTTGCGTTTGTTCGTTCATCGATGCGAAAGATTGAGCAGATGTGACTTCGGCAATGGGCTTTGAATTTGTTATACTCTTTTTCGTTCTACTGCTTTTAATCTGATTGAGCCGACATGACCACATCTTCTAATTCCTCTAATCCATCACAAGCCCAGACTTCGGGTATGTGGGGCGGTCGTTTCTCTGAAGCGACTGATGCTTTTGTTGCTGAATTTACAGCATCTGTTCAATTTGACCAACGTTTTTATAAACAAGATATTGCAGGCTCGATTGCCCATGCAACCATGCTGGCAAAAGTGGGCGTACTGACCACGCAAGAACGCGATGACATTATTGAAGGTCTGACTGCAATTCAAGCCGATATTGAAGCAGGCAAATTCGAATGGCGCATTGATTTAGAAGATGTACACATGAACATTGAGTCACGCCTGACTCAGCGTATCGGCATTACTGGCAAGAAACTGCATACTGGCCGTAGCCGTAATGACCAGGTGGCAACAGATATCCGCCTTTATGTGCGTGATGAAATTGATGCTATTTTAGAATTGTTAAAAAAATTACAAAAAGGCATTTTAAGCTTGGCAGCTAAAAACACCGACACCATCATGCCAGGTTTTACCCACTTGCAAACTGCACAGCCAGTGACGTTTGGTCATCATCTCATGGCCTGGTTTGAAATGCTGGTACGTGATTCAGAGCGTCTGATTGATTGCCGTAAGCGTGTCAACCGTATGCCACTGGGTTCTGCTGCACTTGCGGGAACGACTTACCCGATTGAACGCGCCTATACCGCTGAATTGTTAGGTTTTGAAGCCGTTGCTGAAAACTCGCTGGATGCAGTATCGGATCGTGACTTTGCGATTGAATTTAATGCCGCTGCATCTTTAATTATGATGCATTTATCACGTATGTCTGAAGAACTGATTCTATGGACATCTGCACAGTTCAAATTCGTGAATATTCCAGATCGCTTCTGTACTGGCTCTTCAATCATGCCGCAGAAGAAAAATCCGGATGTGCCTGAACTGGTACGTGGTAAAACCGGCCGTGTCTATGGCGATTTGATGAGCCTGCTGACTTTAATGAAAGGCCAGCCTCTAGCCTATAACAAAGACAATCAGGAAGATAAAGAGCCATTGTTCGATGCGATCGATACAGTTCGTGGTTCACTCATGGCATTTGCTGACATGATTCCTGCACTGGTTCCAAACATTGCTGAAATGCGCGAAGCAGCGCTGCGTGGTTTCTCAACTGCGACTGACCTAGCTGATTACCTGGTGAAAAACGGCGTTGCATTCCGTGATGCGCACGAGATTGTAGGTAAAGCGGTTGCACTCGGTGTACAAGAATCTAAAGACCTGTCTGAATTGACACTCGAACAACTGCAACAGTTCTCTGACCTGATTCAAGCAGACGTATTTGAAAAAGCCCTAACTCTTGAAGCTTCGGTGAATGCCCGTAATCACATTGGTGGCACCGCGCCTGCTCAAGTGAAAGCAGCCATTGAGCGTGCACATGCGCGTTTGGAACAACTTTACGCATAATTTTGGAGTATGGATATGTCTCGACAAGTTTTTTGCCGTAAGTATCAGGCGGACATGGAAGGTTTAGACTTTGCTCCATTCCCGGGGCCAAAGGGTCAGGAATTGTTTGACACCGTGTCTAAACAGGCTTGGCAAGAATGGCTAAAACACCAGACTACGCTAATTAATGAAAAGCGTTTGAACGTGTTTGAAGCAGATGCGAAAAAGTTTCTTGAAGAACAGCGTGAAAAGTTCTTTAACAATGATGCATCCCTAGAAAAAGCCGAAGGGCTGAAGCCTGAGTAAAAAAGAAAGCACTGCTTTTCTTTTTTACGTAAGACAAGGACGAAGTCCGCGTAGACTTTAATCTAAAAGAATCTCCAACTTTGGAGATTCTTTTTTATGTGTTGTTCTAAACATTACTCAAGACCAGCTAAGCACGTAGTTTTGAATGTAAAGAGCTCCCCATACAGAAGCTTTTCACATTAAAGCCCTGCTTTTCTTTTGTCACACGAGACAAAGATGAAGTCCGCGTAGGCATAAATCTATCCCCTATCTCAGGGGATTTTTTGACTAAATCTAGCAAATCTTACTAACCAATATTTAGGGCACAAAAAACAGATTTTCACTTATCCTATTTCGTCTATCGAGTCAGTCACTATCCTGCTGAAAAACATTTAGATTTGTATCAAAATAATGGATTGTAAAAGCAATATACAGAGTATTCACAAAACACAACATTCTGCTACAAGAAGCCACATGATTAAAAAAAACTGTCTCTCTATAATGAGCCCTAAGAAGATGAAATATCTTTGAATAACTATAATAATAAGCAACAAATACCCCGATTTCATCCCAGTTCTTCCCCCAAAGACTGGGTATTTTTTTGCCTGCAATTTGCCGATTGGCTTGATAATTTAAGCGCATAAAAAAAGCCCCCTTTCAAGGAGCTTCTCTTTTCATTTCGATTAAGGCTGTTTCAGATATGGCCAAGCCGCTTTCAGATAAATGAACATCGACCATAAAGTGAGTACCACTGCGGTGTATAGCAAGGCATACGCCAGCATTTCTAGCGGTGGCCAGTTCAGCAGGAATACGGTGATAGCGATCATCTGAAAAGCGGTTTTGTATTTACCTACTGTTGAAACCGCGACATTGGTCCGCGCACCGAGTTCTGCCATCCATTCACGCAGGGCTGAAACGGTAATTTCACGCGAAATAATTACAATCGCAGCAAAAGCCATCGACATGGAAGGCTGCCATTGCACCAATACAATCAGTGCAGCTGCGACCATCAATTTATCTGCAACCGGATCGAGAAACCGCCCAAAAGCGGAAGTCTGGTTTAATGTACGTGCCAGATAGCCATCAAACCAGTCCGTTACCGCAGCCACCACAAAGATCGTGGTTAAAATGATATGCCGCGTCATATCGGGGTTATGAGCATCAAAGCCCATTGCAGGCGGCCAGTAAGCCACCAATAAAAATACCGGAATAAGAGCGATACGCGCCAAGGTCAAGATATTTGGAATATTCAGGATACGACCTGTAGTCATAGACACCGCCAATTGTTCCCCTCATGTACGATGAAAATGCACACTTTTTTAGAGGTTTGATCCATCATTAATAGGCTTCACTTTATACGAATTGACTTGCAGTGTCACTAGGCAAACACCGTCACTGTTTGTCTTGCCATCGCAATCAGGCGATTTTCGGCATCCCAGAGATAGGCATGCTCCGTCGCATAACCATCCGCAGCATAGTCGGTAAATACTTTATATTTAAACCAATCATGCAATTGATGTTGAACCGGATGCACATAGGTCACTGTCCAGGTCAGACTACTCGCAGGTGCCATGTTTTTAAACATCGGTAACACCCCGGGTGGCCAGATATCAAAGATGGCCATCAGGTCGGCGACCAAAAATTCACGGTTGTGATGCTTTTCAGGATGAAATCGGCACCAGCCACCAAAGTCCGGACGAGGACTGGCACTACAAGGCAGATTGATATCCGCCCATGCGATTTCAAAATGGTCATAACAGTCTGGCAGACCATAACCCGCAGGAATCTGAAACAGTTGCTCTGGCGCAGCATAGTCGGGTGCTTGAGCTTGTTGCTGTACCTGAATCTCTGAATCACGGGAAATACCAAAACTGGCAACCAGAATACTTTGCACGGCATCATCCTGCCATAGCCGTACTTCGATCGTAGTCACCGACTTGCCTTCTCGCAGGATTTCAGCACTCAGTCGCACCTGGGCTTGCTGAATCGGGCCGACAAAAGTCACACTGCAACTCAGCAGATGCTTGGCGGGATCATTGATCTGTGTAACTGCCTTCTGCATCATCATCGCGGCAGCCAGACCGCCATACAGGGTACGCCCCTGTAGCCATCCCTGTGGAAACTCTACCCATTCCTGTTCGGCAATTTGTGCATAAAGTGCATGCAAAGACATGTTGATCCCTCAGTAAGTCTTGATGCTCAGTATATTCGGCAAAATTCATCAGGTTGTGAATGTCACGTGACCCATGCGTCAATGCGCATTTTTGCCCTTGCATTCGAACCCCAAGTTATTCATGCAGCACTTTATAAATCATCCGCGCCATGACGGAACCCAGTCCCGGTACCAGTTGCAGGTCTTTTTCCGAAGCTTTCAGCACCCCTTGAATTCCGCCAAAATGGGTCAACAGATCACGACGGCGTTTTGGTCCGAGCCCCGGAATCACCTCCAGTACCGACGACCCCCGTTTCTTATCGCGTTTGGCACGGTGCTTGGTAATCGCAAAGCGATGTGCTTCATCACGTACCTGCTGAATCAGATGCAGGGCTTTATGATCCTCCGGCAACTGAATCTTGCTGCCATCGGTAAAATGTAGGGTTTCCAGACCGGGTTTACGTCCCTCGCCTTTGGACACACCCACCATAAAGGCCTCCAGACCCAGTTCCTGCATCACTTCCATGGCCATATGCAGTTGCCCCTTACCACCATCAATCAGGAGTAAATCTGGCAACAGGGCTTTTTTATAGCGACGGGTTAAGGCCTGACGCATGGCGGCATAGTCATCACCCGCCTGAATATCATGAATGGAGAACTGGCGATAGTCGCGCTTGCGCGCGCCACCACTGTCAAAGACCACACAGGAGGCGATGGTATCTTCGCCCATGGTATGCGAAATATCGAAACACTCAATCCGGTCTACAGGACGACCCACCACCTGCTCCAGCTGATGGAAACGTTCATTCAGTTCGAAATGATTGGCCAGCTTGCCCTGAATCGCATGCTGCACATTCATCTGCGCCAGTTCCAGCCATTCCGCACGGGTTTCTCGTACCTTAGACTTGATCTGGATTTTCTTGTCAAAATGCTGCGACAGTGCCGCTTCCAGTTCCTTGCGGTCAGCCACTTCGACATTGACAATCAGCTCGGCCGGAATTTCATCCGCCACCTGAAAATAGAAATTGGCAATAAAATCGGCCAGCATCTGCCCCAGATCATCACTGAGCATATCCGGGAAATAGCTTTTGCCACCGAGCATTTTACCGTTGCGCACATGCATGATCTGCACACAGGTCACCCCGGCCTGATAGGCAATCGACAGGATATCGGCTTCGCCTTTGAGCTTATAAATCGCCTGCTGCGACTGTACGTCTCTTAACAATGCCATCCGGTCACGATAGAACACCGCTTTTTCAAATTCCAGCGCTTCAGCGGCCGCTTCCATTTTTGCGATCAGTTCCTGATTCAGCTCCTTGGTATCGCCCTGCAAAAATCGGATCGAGTTATCGACATCTGCCTTATAGTCTTCCGGAGAAATAAATCCGACACAGGGCGCAGAGCAGCGTTTGATCTGGTATTGCAGACATGGCCGGGTCCGGTTGGCAAAAAAACTGTTTTCACAGGAACGCACATTGAACAGTTTTTGTAGCACCACCAGAGTATCCCGGGCGGTATACGCACTCGGATAAGGTCCAAAAAACTTGCCCACCTGGTGCTTGCCCTTGCCGCGCCCACTGGCTAAACGCGGATAGGGTTTATCTGCCGAAACAAAAATATAGACATAAGATTTGTCATCACGCAGCATGATGTTATACGGTGGATGATGCAGCTTGATCAGGTTCTGTTCCAGCAACAAGGCTTCAGTTTCAGAACGTACCACCAGGGTCTGGATATCATAAATCCGTGCCACCAAGGCCTGGGTTTTGGGATGATCCAGCGTTTTGACAAAATAGCTGGAGACCCGGTTTTTCAGGTTTTTGGCTTTACCCACATACAATAATTCACCGTCTTTGCCATACATCCGGTAGACCCCGGGCAGGCTGGTCATATTCGCCAGGATTTTTTCAATATGGGGGCGTGCGTTTTCGTTCACCTAAAGCCTATTTTTCACCTACAATCTGCAGATATATGTGATGATTGTTGCGTCATTTTCAAGCAAAAACACAAAATTCCCCTGAAGCTGCCACTTAATCTTAAAGTTCCTGTCGGGTTATCCCCCCAATCTATAATCCTCACGACATAAACTGATTGTTAAAAGCTATAAGTTTCAACCTTTAACTTTGTTATGCTCAAAAAGTCTAGTTTTGAGATGATTCGCATGACCCTGCAGCAATCGGGCATTCATATTGTTCAACCCTCCACCTCCACCCATCACCCGTCTGAACGTGCTCGCCTGATTGGTAAACCGCGTTTTCATTTCGAGCCGAGCGAGTAAGGTAATGCAACTGCTACGTGAACGGATTATTGGGCAGGATGCAGCCCTGAATGAAATTGAAAAAATGTTGCATGTGGTCAAGGCAGATTTTTCCAGTCCGGATCGCCCTTTGTCGGTTACCTTGATGCTGGGCCCTACTGGCGTCGGTAAAACAGAAACCGTGCGTCTGATTGCCGATGCGATCTATGGCCGCCCGGATGCCTTTTGCCGGATTGATATGAATACTCTGGCACAGGAACATTATGCGGCGGCTTTGACCGGCGCACCGCCCGGTTATGTGGGATCAAAGGAAGGTCACAGCCTGTTTGATGAAACTGCGATTGCCGGCAGCCACACCCGACCCGGCATCATGCTGTTTGATGAACTGGAAAAAGCCAGCAACGAGGTGATTCGCGGCTTGATGAACGTGCTGGATACTGGCCGGCTGACCTTAACAGCGGGTACCAAAACTATCGATTTTCGCAACTGCATGATCTTTATGACCAGCAATGTCGGGGCACAGGCCGCTCAGCAATATCTGGACAAACTCAGCTATCTGCCAGAAAAAATGCAGGTCCTGTGTCTGAAGCGCGTTCCCATCCAGCGCATCATTGAAAAAGTCATGCAGCGTAAATTCGACCCCGAGTTTCTGAACCGGATTGACCGCAGCCTACATTATCAGGCGGTACAGCATGATGCCCTGCCACGTCTGGTCGAAATTGAACTGGATAAACTGAACAAGCGCTTGCAACATCAGCAACGCAGCGTGCATTTAAGCGCTGCAGCCAAAGCCTATTTCTATCAGGACCATGATATTCGTTACGGCGCCCGACATTTGGGCCGCAAGATGCGTACCGAACTGGAGCCGATTCTGGCGCTGTATTTTTTAAACCAGCCTGAGCAATTCAGTCTGCACCTGGACTGTTTCGATGGACAGCTGGTGGTTCTGCCTGAGCAAGCAAAAGCTTAAATCATACAGACTCACTTTCCGTTTTTATTCGGCTGAAGCACCTGTATAAAAGCAGTTTGATCTTTGGGTGAAACCAATATAAATTTCTGCACGCCCGCATCAGTATAGTCAATCCGCAGACGCTTTAAAGATAAGGCTGGCGCAATGATAGAGTGGTCTGTGGGCTGAATGGATTGGATTTCACTTAACGGAATCTTCCAGCTTAACCACAGGCTTTTTATGGTCAATATCCCATTGTCCACCACATAGCGCGTACTCCACAGCGGCCACCATAGAATAAGAATGGTCAGGACATAAACTGCAGTATGCAGCGGATATTGCTGCATGGTCCCTTTGGCCTGCATGGTTAGCAGCAGTTGCAGCAGCAGGCCACTCATACAAATCACAAAAGCCAGCAACCACCAGTCTTTTTTAGAACGAAACATGTGCATCGATATCCCCCATATCTTGGTGCAAGATCATCATAAACAATTCCATAGCAGATGACAGGGATTCAACCCGGCAGGATAGAAATTATTTCAAATCACACATCGACAGGATCGTTCTCATTTTCGATCTCCTCAGAAAAGTTCAGCAGCCGGAATGAGCTACTGCGCTTTTATTTGTGCTGATTGAACAATATCAGTAAAGACCTGAAAGTCCTGCGCTCAGCATGATTCGAGGCTAAAAATGGCACATTCAAGGATGAAAATTGACTGAATTGACAAAACTCCGCTAGAAATGCACCTTGAAAATTAGTCACCCTGCTCCATATCTATCTGGCTGATTGATAAAAAATAATGAATTGAAACAGAATCTTTGGTTCATCTGCTTTTAGAAAACTGATAGGAAAAATCATAGCGGGTCAGATCAGTCTGGCAGAAATTGATGACCATTGCGTCACGGCTTGATACAACTTGTTATGTTCTTTTTGGATATAGTTATCGTAAGATTAGCGAAGTCAAAAAGTGCGCGGGACATGCGCACTTGCTTCACAACATCAACTTAGAAGTCCTCCAAAATAAAGGAGATCAGGGCATGATCCACGCTGGCAATGCCATTACCGTCCAAATGCTTGAGGACGGGATTGCAGAATTCCGCTTTGACTTACAAGGTGAGTCCGTTAACAAATTCAACCGTGCAACGATTGAAGATTTCAAGGCTGCTATCGAAGCCGTCTCCCATGCCGATATTCAAGGTCTGATTGTGACTTCAGGCAAATCTACATTTATTGTAGGTGCTGATATCACTGAATTCGGCGACAACTTTGCTCAGGGTGAACAAGCGATTGTTGACTGGGCAATGCCAGTACATGAAATTTTTAACAGCTTCGAAGACCTCGACATTCCTAAAGTGGCTGCCATTAATGGCATGGCACTCGGTGGCGGTTTCGAAATGTGCCTGGTGTGTGATTACCGTGTCATGTCAGAACAGGCGCAAGTGGGCCTGCCTGAAATCAAGCTGGGTATCTTCCCAGGCTTCGGTGGTACAGTGCGTTTAAGCCGTCTGATCGGTATCGACAACGCGGTAGAATGGATGGCAATGGCCAATCCTAAAAAGCCGGCTGCTGCACTGAAAGACGGCGCAGTCGATGCTGTCGTTCCTGCTGACAAGCTACAAGATGCTGCACTTGATCTGGTGAAACAGGCGATTCATGGCCGTTTAGACTGGAAAACCAAGCGTCAGGAAAAACTCGATCCAGTTAAACTCAGCCCGATCGAACAGATGATGGCGTTTAACTCATCGAAAGGCATGGTTCTGGCAAAAGCTAATCCAGCTCAATACCCTGCACCAAAATTACTGCTTGATTCTCTTCAAGCGGGTGCGAGCCTGCATCGTGATGACGCGCTGAAAGCGGAAGCTGAAGGTTTTGCTAAAGCAGCAGTCACACCACAAGCAGGTGCCTTGATCGGTTTGTTCCTGAATGACCAGATCGTGAAAAAAACCTCGAAGCGCTATGAAAAAGGTGCGCATCCAGTGAACCAGGCGGCTGTTCTAGGCGCAGGTATCATGGGTGGTGGTATTGCTTACCAGGCGGCAAGCAAAGGCACACCGATCATCATGAAAGACATCGGTAACCAGCAACTTGCTTTGGGTATGAAAGAAGCCAATGGTTTACTGACCAAACAAGTTGAACGTAAGAAGATGAAGCCTGCTCAAATGGGTGAAACTCTTGCGCGCATCCGTCCAACTTTAAGCTATGACGAGTTTAAAGAAGTGGACATCGTGATCGAAGCCGTGACTGAAAATCCAAAAGTCAAAGGTATCGTACTGAAAGAAACTGAAGCAAAAGTTCGTGAAAACACGATCATTGCATCTAATACTTCTACGATTTCAATCACGCGTCTGGCTGAAAACCTGGAACGTCCTGAAAACTTCGTCGGTATGCACTTCTTTAACCCGGTACACATGATGCCACTGGTTGAAGTGATTCGCGGTGCGAAGACTTCTGACGAAGCGATTGCAACGACTGTGGTGCTTGCTCAGAAAATGGGTAAAACACCAATCGTGGTCAATGACTGCCCGGGCTTCCTGGTCAACCGCGTACTGTTCCCTTACTTCGGTGCATTTGACCTGTTGCTTAAAGATGGCGCTGACTTCCAGCAAATCGATAAAGTCATGGAAAAATTCGGCTGGCCTATGGGCCCTGCTTACCTGATGGACGTTGTCGGTATCGACACTGGCGTACACGGTGCAGAAGTGATGGCTGAAGGCTTCCCGGATCGTATGAAACCTGATTTCAAAGGTTCGATTCAGGTGATGTACGAAAACAAACGTCTGGGTCAAAAGAACGACGTTGGTTTCTACAAGTATGAACTTGACCGTAAAGGCAAAAAAGCCAAAGTGGTTGATCCAACTGCGTATGAGCTTGTGGCCTCTGTTGCAACTTCGGAAAAACGTGAATTTGACGCTCAGGAAATCATTGATCGCATGATGCTGGCTTTCTGTAACGAAACAGTTCGTTGCCTGGAAGACAACATTGTAGCGACTGCTGCTGAAGCAGATATGGCGATGATCATGGGTGTTGGTTTCCCGCCATTCCGTGGTGGTCCATGCCGTTACATCGATCAAACCGGTGTAGCTGAGTATGTTGCGCTTTGCAATAAGTATGCGCACCTTGGTAAAGCTTATGAAGCGCCAGAAATGTTGCGTGACATGGCTGCTAACAACAAAAAATTCTACGGTTAAGGAGCAACGTGAATGGCTACTTTAAATCCACGTGACGTTGTCATCGTCGATGGCGTACGTTCAGCAATGGGTAAAACCAAAAACGGTATGTTCCGCAATGTACGTGCCGACTCGATGTCTGCTGAGCTTGTCCGTGCCCTCTTGGTACGTAACGAATTCGACCCGCATGAAGTTGAAGACGTAATCTGGGGCTGTGTCAACCAAACCCTAGAACAAGGTATGAACATTGCCCGTAATATCGCATTACTGGCAGACCTGCCGAAGACCGTTGCAGGTCAAACGGTCAACCGTCTTTGTGGTTCGTCTATGCAGGCGATTCACACTGCGGCTGCGCAAATTGCAACGAACCAGGGTGATATCTTCATCATCGGTGGTGTTGAGCACATGGGCCATGTCGGCATGATGCACGGCATCGACCTGAACCCTGAAGCGTCTAAGCATTATGCTAAAGCGTCGAATATGATGGGCTTAACTGCTGAAATGCTGGGCCGTATGAACGGTATTAGCCGTGAAGAACAGGATGCGTTTGGTGTGGAATCACATCGCCGTGCCTGGGCTGCGACTGAAAATGGTCTGTTCCAGAACGAGATCGTCGGCATTGAAGGTCATAATGCAGATGGCTACAAAATCTTGTGTGATATCGATGAAGTGATCCGTCCAGATGCGAACCTTGAATCGTTCAAATCTTTGCGTCCAGTATTCGATCCGAAAGGCGGTACAGTAACTGCAGCGACTTCTTCAGCATTGTCTGATGGTGCTTCTGCAATGTTGCTAATGTCTGCTGAACGTGCTCAAGCTTTAGGTCTTAAGCCACGTGCTGTAATTCGCTCTATGGCGGTTGCAGGCTGTGATGCGGCGATCATGGGTTATGGTCCGGTTCCAGCAACGCAAAAAGCGTTGAAACGTGCTGGCCTGTCAATTGCTGATATTCAGACTTTTGAATTGAACGAAGCATTTGCTGCACAAGGTCTGTCTGTTCTTAAAGGCTTAGGCATTTATGACAAGCAAGACATCGTGAACCATAACGGTGGCGCGATTGCATTGGGTCACCCATTGGGTTGTTCTGGTGCGCGTATCACAACAACATTGTTGAACGTAATGGAGCAACAAGATACGCAAATTGGTCTTGCGACGATGTGTATTGGCCTTGGTCAAGGTATTGCAACAGTGATCGAACGTGTTTAATGCTTAATTAAATACCGAGATCAAAAGAAACCCCGCTTATTGCGGGGTTTTTTGTAAGCAAAAGATTCAAACAATTGATTTAAATATATTAATGCCTACCTTCATGTTATAAAAATGATATTAAACAAAAATATGAGGGTTAAAATTTGTCAAATCGTGAACTTTTTTCTCAAGAAGAGCAAGAAAATTTCAATACACAATTCTTTGAAAATGATCAGGCACATGAAAAAGCAAATGAGCTTGGATTTTTTGATTGCAACTTGCTATTTAATGCTTTGGAAATTATCGATAATGCTTTTGAATTAAAAGATGAAAATAATGATATGAAGTTTGTGTCACGTTCTGGTGACTTCAAACAGGCTATCGGGCTGGCGTTAAAAAGGTCCCTTAATACAAATTGGCAATTCAAAAATATAGATGGTCAAAGATGTTTAGTTTCAGACGAAGAAAAGAAAATTATTCTTTTTGCTTCTGCTAATCATGCACTAGGATATAGTGACTCACAACTAACTACTGCCTCCCCTAAAGGAATAAAGACTAAAGATAAAGTTCATAAGAATTATGGCTCTTATACTGATAAAGACTTATTTAAAACTTGGATATGTTTTTATCCCTCAAGAAAAGACATTCGCTACCTTCAAGATGATAGATCTCAAATAAAAATAGAATTAGCCTTTCCAACATCTTATACAATTGTGAAAGAGTCAGGAAAAGATAAATTTTTAGTTAAAAATTATTTAATTAGACTCATACTAAACAATCAAAATCCTAATAATGATTTTAATCCAAAGTTAAGAAAACCTAGTCCTGATCTCACTACATCTAGTACAATCACTGAAGAGGATTTACCTATTAACTTGAAAGCCGGCTAGAGGAAATGCAAGTAATTGATCGAACTAGATTAAAGGTTGCGAAGGATTTGCGACGCTTGTCCAATAAAGATTTTGCTAATCTTTTAGGTTGCTCTGAGCCTAAAATTCGTAAAATTTTAACAGATGGAAAATATCCTATTAGTTGTGAAGATTTTCAGCAAATAACTGAAAAATTGGGTTTGCCTGCTAGCTTTTTTTTAGCGGACGATAATCTCGAATTAGTCAATTCGTCCGACATTTTTTATAGGTCAGCAGCTAGAATTAAGGCTGAATATAGAAATGCAAATGAAGCCTATATTCTGTTAGCAAAAAAAATTAACCTTTACTTTGAGAGTAAATTAACTCTTCCTAAATTTAGTTTCCCTGATCTTGAAATTTTTGAATCTAATCACCCAGACTATCCATCAAGTGTTGCAAATAATTTAAGAGGTTTTTGGGGATTAGGCATCCAACCCGTTAATAATATTATTGCGCTACTTGAGCTAAAGGGTTTTCGCGTCTTTCGCCTACCTTTTGATATAAAACAAATGGATGCACTTTCTTTTTTTGATGAACAAAGTGGCAATCCTTTTATATTCTTAAATGATTTTAAATCATTTGAAAGACAACGCTTTGACGCTGCTCATGAACTTGGTCATATGATTCTGCACAAAGATGATAATGCCGAATACAATCGAACAAAAGAAAGTGAAGCAGATCAATTCGCTTCAGAATTTCTGATGCCTTATGAAGGCTTTACCAGTAATTTACCAAAAAATTTAAGTATTCAATCTATGATTGAGTATAAAAAATATTGGCGTGTCTCACTTAAAGCTGTGAATTATCGTTGCCATAAATTAGATTTGATTTCTGATTGGATTTATAAAAACAACTCAATTCGTATAAATTCTTTTGGATATCATTTGAATGAACCTGATCCAACTTATGGTGATCAATCTCTGTTTTACTCAAAAATTTTAAAAACTTTAGCCACTCAAGATGGTTTTAGTATTTCTAAAATGCTAGATGGAATCGGCATTTCTCGTTCAGATTTCAATGATCTAACATTTTATTCAATAGATAAATTTGAAGAATCTAAACCTAGACCTAAACTTTATGTCGTTAGTTAAAGCTCTTCGGAGCTTTTTTTATTTAAATTAAAATGTTATCTATTTGTAAAATTGGTTTATTTTTCAGTCACTTAAATCTTGATTATGAATCACTTAAATTTTATAAGCGTATGATCAAGCCTCTTTTTCCTATTTCCTTAAAAGGGTTTATATGAACATGCTTAAAACAATGATCGCAACTGCAATCGTAGCGACTTCTGCATCTGCAATGGCAACTGAAGCTCAAGTTGCGCCAGCAACTATTGTAACCAAAACAACCCAAACTGTTGCCAAAGAAACTGCTGCACCTGTACAAGCGAAAGTTGAAGCGACTCAAGCGACTGTTGCTGCAAATCAACAAGCGGCTGAAACTAAAGCTGAAGTAGTAAAAACAGAAGCGACGACTCAAGTAGAAATGGCTCAAGCTACAGCAGAACAACACGTTGAAGCTGTGAAAACTGAAGCAGTAGAAACCAAAGACGCCGCTGCTGAAAAAGCAGAAGTAAAAGCTGAGAAAAAAGGCTGGTTCTCTTGGTTTAAAAAAGCAGCTTAAGATTTTTAAAGGAATAAAAAAAAGATGTCAGCCTGACATCTTTTTTTTGTTTCGGATGATTTAATTTATTTTTAGGAATTAAAAGACTTAATCTTATTTAAACCTTGTGTGCCAACATGGTGGCAAAGTGCTGTTTAATCCGCTGGCCCTGCTCATCGACACGATACAGCTCACCGATATCTTCATTGTATTTCACGATATTCCAGCCCTCATAATACCCTCGCAACTCCCCCGGCTGAAAAGCAAATGGAAAATCGGCTTGTGCCGGAATATCTGGCGTATCCATGGCACAGACAATCAGGTTATAGCCACCCGGCACAGTCGCCTGCTGCATCTGTGCAATCAGCGGTGGAATGGTTTTCGCCTCAAGGAACATCATCACCACGGTACAGTAGATAAAGTCATATTGGCCTGCAATACTGGTATCCGTGTTAAGGTCGCGGCGCTGCACCTGCACATGATCAATCTGTTCCGTCTGTACAATCTGTCTTAAAGTCTGCAAACTGTTTTCGTTGACATCCCAAGCATCGACATTAAAGCCGTTCTGGCTTAAATAAAGCGCATTACGCCCTGTACCGCAGCCGACGTCCAGCGCACGACCACCTTTTAAATAGGGCATGGCGGCCAGCACTTCAGAATGGGGAGGATTCAACTGATATTTCTTGATGAAGTAATCCTCAGGCCGGCAGTAAAAACGCAGCTGGCATTCGACATCTTCACTGGCAGAGACAATTTTGTGCCAGGCCTCAGGCTCAATAAATGGCGGTTGCTGCTCTGGTGTAAACACATGCTCGGATTGCACTGCACCAGATTCTTCCAGCATGGCAAAATGCAGCTCACCTTTTAATACTGTCAATTTCGCCCAGGTACCCGCTTTGGTATTGTGCTGATTCTTGAAGTCCTGAGGAATGCTCTGCTGGGTCCAGACTGGAAGTTCCTTATAACATCTCAACTGTTGCATAATTTTTTGCCCTCCATATCATCCATGCTCCGCCTGTCATTCTTTTGGCAGCGGTAATTAATTCAGCATAGCCTGTTCAAATCGAAATTGGAATCAGCGCCTGTTCGCGCTGTGCCGATGCAACAGCAAGATCAATACCAGTTTTTTATCAAAATAAAAAAGCTGCCTCTCTTGAGACAGCTCGGTTGTATATCAATGAGGAATATGGCGCTTCGATTAATGCAGCAGTTCCGACTTCAGCCAGTTGATATATTTATCCTGATCCATAAAATCTGGTGCGCTTCCCAGATCCAGACTGAAATACTGCTGATTGAACTGAATCACAATCTGTTCGGTATAGTGCCAGTCCTCGATCAGCGTGAAATATTGATCCAAGAACAACCGGTTCTTGTCTCCGTTATTCATCCTTTGTAATTTTGGACATGTTTTATTTGCGACAAACTCACCGTACACCTGCTGAATATCAGCAAAAACCTGAATTGTTTGCATGACTCACCTGCTTAAATGTTATGTCGTGATCTGTGCGACCCCTTCAATTTAGCAAGCGAGTTTGAACAGCAGATGACAGTCCTATGGCAATCCTGTCATCTAAGTCAGGCTACAACTTGTTTTCAACCGCTTTCTGGTTGGCAGTCGCCACTCGTTCCGTCTGTTTATTCAGGTGCAGCATTTCTTTATACAGCGCATTAAACTCTTGCACGGCTTTATCGTCATAGAACATAAAGGTGTTATTTTTCTTTTGCCATTTATGCTTTTTCAGTACTGCAAATAAGGCATCAGCCTTGGCCAGAGTCTGTTTTTCAATTTCAAAAATGACATGTGCATTACTATTTTGCTGACTGTCTTTTAGAGTCAGGCTCAGTTGCTGGCGATAACGGTTCTTAATATCCAGTTGCTGTGCCTTGTCGATCAGCTCGGCATCGCGCTGCTGGATTTTCTGCTGATAGCTATTCACAATTTGATGGACTTGCTTGAGCATGGCTTCAGTTTCTTTATAGCCTTGTGCCTGATCCTTAGCCAAGCGGTCGATATTCAGAAAATTCTGCCAGTTGGCGGCTTTTAAGTCGCGTAGATACTGATTACGTTCCTCGGCACTGTCGCGCAATTGCCCCAGCATAAATTCAGCCATGATGGCATAGTCACCATCCAGACGGTCATCCTCAAGTTCAATCTGAATCGGTTTAGACCAGTCCTGTGCCTGCTGCGCAATACTCTCGGTTTTTTCTTCAAGCACAGTTTCATATTCGAGCAGCTCGGCCTGATGTTTTTGCTGAACTGAATTCTGATAAAACAGCCCAATAAAAATTGCCAGTGTCACAGCGGCTACAATCATAAAAACACGCGGCATGTATACGCTCCAGCTCTGTCAGTCAGATCTTGTTGATTTACATCCACTATGCTTATTTTTTAAACACAATTCAAGGCATTTGATTTTTCCAATAATATGTCTAGCTTAAACAGAAATTGCTCCCCTCACAAAGCTACCCTTTCCCAGCACACTATTTGTCGATCTCGTTGCATGGCAGATTTAATAAGCTCGTTTAACAAAGTTATCTAGACCGACAGGCGCACATTATGGGGAATTAAACGGCAGGCTCAGATTCAGCCGGTTCGGATCGAATTGCTCGCGGACAATACTCACATTGGTGGCATCGCGGTTAATTCCAAAAGGTTGCAGCAATACATACACCCCATTTCTTGGGTCTGAAGACTGCAAGCCCTGTGCGATAGCCAATACATATTCACGGAACACCACAGGCAGGCTATCCAGATTAGGGTCGGCAGGTGCACGCATCACATCAATATTCGCCACTACGTCGCCATCCACGCTATAGGCCTGAATTTCACGTTCAATTTTCATCAGGCGCATTTGCAGGGCTTTGCGCTGGCTGTTCTGTTCCTGATAAGGCAACATTTTTTCAGTCACGGCGCGCAGTTCCGGTTCCGCCATGACGGTCAGAGTCGGTAAGACGACGGAATCAGCAGCAGGCGCAGCATGGCTTAATATCGGTAGGCTAAAAGCAGTACAGGCCGTAAGAAAGCCGAGTTTAATTGGTGTTAGGAGATTCATCATTTTCACCCTCGTTTGGAAAAGGGAAAGCGTCAAAGCTAAATCTTACAAATAATGCCCGTGTCTATTGTTAAGTTTGATAAACGGTCAATCAGGAAGAAAAAAGCAGGAAACGTCGAAAAAGAAGAAGTTGAAACAACTGAAAAATAGAAAAGAATAATGTTGATCTGGCTTTGGTGCAGGCAAAAAAAATCCCCAAACCAAGTTTGAGGATTTTTTGAATATGGTGGCGAGACCCAGGATCGAACTGGGGACACACGGATTTTCAATCCGTTGCTCTACCTACTGAGCTATCACGCCGATGCGGTGTATTAAGCCGTATCTGGCCTCATTAGTCAATCAAAATTATGAAAAAAATATTTGAGTGGCTGATTTTTGGCCTAAAAAAAATCCCTGATGGGATCAGGGATTGAAAACTTTGAAATCGTTTTAAAATATGGTGGCGAGACCCAGGATCGAACTGGGGACACACGGATTTTCAATCCGTTGCTCTACCTACTGAGCTATCACGCCGATGTCGCGTATTAAACAGTTTCAGCTGTAAATCGTCAAGAGCAGAGAGAATAATTTTCGTTAAATGTTTACTTTTCCATCAACTCGCGTGAATTTGAGTCATAAATCGAACAGTTTTTACCAAAGACCTCAGTAATAAAACAGATTTAAGCGTTTATTTACATAAAAAAGCAGCCTAACGGCTGCTTGATATTGCTCTATCTTCAGATTTTTTCCAGATTGGCCAGACAGCGATGAATGGCCCCACAGCCTGGCACGAAGTTTTTCACGCCTTTTTCTTCTTCCATGCGGCAGACCTCACTCACCAGCCTTTCTGCAACGCCACGACCGCGATTGGCCGGATGCACCACAATATTTTCCAGAATCCGGCTTTCGCCCTGTCCGGTGCACCAGATTGCCCCAATAATTTTGCTATTAAATTCTGCGCTATAAACTGAGGTATACTGTGCAAGGTTTTGCTCTAGTTGTTCCATGGCATCTGCCCCGTCACTAAATTCAGGGCTCGTGTCATACAGTCGCTCAAGCTGGCTGCGCACTTCGTCATTTTCTAAAGAAGTATAAGCATGTACGGTGATAGGCATTGATAAACCCTCCTGAGCAATCTAATATGCGGTGACTTCGTCACGGCGAAAATATTTTCTACATCAATCATTTTGACGTATTTGAGGAACGTGTCTATGACAGATCGTATCAGTGAAGTGGTAAGAAATACCAACGAAACCAAAATTCGAGTTCGTTTGAATCTCGACGGTACTGGTCAAGGCACCTTAAACACGGGTATTCCCTTTTTAGATCATATGATTGATCAAATCAAGCGTCATGGCCTGTTTGATATTGATATTCATTGTGATGGCGATCTGGAAATCGATGACCATCATACTGTGGAAGACTGCGGTATTACGCTGGGTCAGGCATTTGCACAGGCATTGGGCGATAAAAAAGGCCTGAAACGCTATGGTCATTTCTATGCGCCACTCGATGAGTCTTTAAGCCGTGTCGTGGTAGATCTGTCTGGCCGTCCGGGTCTGTTTATGGATATTCCATTTACCCGTGCCATGATCGGCCGTTTTGATGTGGATTTATTCTCTGAGTTTTTCCAGGGCTTTGTAAACCACTCCTTGATGACGGTACATATCGACAACCTGAAAGGCAAAAACAGCCATCACCAGATCGAAAGCGTATTTAAAGCATTTGCGCGTGCGCTGCGTATGGCCTGTGAAGTGGATCCACGTGCTGCCAATACGGTAGCTTCAACCAAAGGTACACTGTAATGACCCGTATTGCCCTTCTTGATTATGGCATGGGAAATTTGCACTCTGCGGCAAAAGCATTAGAACATGTCGGTGCCACAGTAGATGTCACCAATGATCCAAAACTGATTGCACAAGCAGACAAGATTGTCTTTCCGGGCGTAGGCGCGATGCGTGACTGTATGCAAGGTATGCATGAAGCGGGGATTGATGAAGTGGTACGCAATGCCGTATTTAACAAACCGGTATTGGCCATTTGCGTGGGTATGCAAGCCTTGATGCAGCATTCGGAAGAAAATGGCGGTACCGATGCACTGGGTATTTTCGAAGGTGCGGTCAAGCATTTTCCGGAAATGGCAGGCTTAAAAGTGCCGCATATGGGCTGGAACCAGGTGCATCAGGCTGATCCAGAGCATCCGATGTGGAACAATATCGAACAGGATGCACGTTTCTACTTTGTACATAGCTACTATGTAGAGCCACAAGATTCAGACCTGGTGGCAGCTACTTGTACCTATGGCATCGAGTTCTGTACCGCAATTCATAAAGAAAACCTGTTCGCGACCCAGTTCCATCCGGAAAAGAGTCATACCGCCGGTTTGCAGTTATTGAAAAACTTTGTGGACTGGAAAATCTGATTTTCCTTTCGCCTAAAAAGCTCGCAGATTGCGGGCTTTTTTGTTGATTATTTTTTACACTTTTCATTTATAAAAAATCTCTTTATCATAGAGTTTCTTATAAAAAATCTAACGAAAACAAAGGAAAAATAATGATTAATACAATTCAGGATTCGGGGTGGAATGCATCGGGACGTTTTGGACGACGTTCGTATATCGCATGGAATATGCTGCTTGGTTTTTGCCTTATGATCATCGGGATCATTGCTGCTTTCATTTTACCTGGAATGAGTCCAGAGACTTTAGATGGTAAAATGTCCATGCCTTTAATGGTGCTGTTGGTTTTGATCTACGGCGTTGCGATTTATTTTAGCGTGATTTTTTTAATTCGTCGTTTACATGACCGTAATCATAATGGCTGGCTTTCTTTACTGATTTTTGTGCCGGTCGTAAACCTTGTCTTTACACTTTACTTGTTATTGGCACCCGGTCACAACGAAAGTAATGAATATGGCCCTCCACGCACGACACGTGGCTGGGAAACGCTTTTGGTGGTGCTGTATCTGGTACTCGCGGTTATTTTGGCCGCCTTTGCTGTCCCTGCTTATCAGAATTATGTTGAACGTGCTCAACAGGCGCAGATGGAACAGAGTAGCTATCACACTGATTAAACCTATTTAAATTCTGCATAAAGCCCATTCTTCATGGGCTTTATTTTTGCCTAGAACAGGAAAAGTGATTAAGCTGAACGCATTCATTTCATGATTGAAGCTTATGCAACAGCTGCTGGATACTTTACCAAGCAAGGAACAAATTCAGACCTTTCCTGTATTTAAAAATCTTCCGATGCAACAGATTCAGGTGATTAATCGTCTGGAACAATGTCATGCCCTTGAACAAGAGCTAAAAAGCCATGCAGTCCTGGGTTTCGATTCTGAATCCAAGCCCACCTTTAAAGTCGGTGAAGTCTCGACTGGGCCACACCTGATTCAGCTGGCGACTTTAGACAAAGCCTATTTATTTCAAATGAGTCCGGCGATCTGGACATTTCTCACGCCGATTTTTGCCAGCCGAGACCAGATCAAGGTCGGTTTTGGCCTGAAAAATGATGCGCACCTGTTCCGTAAAAAAGGCATTGAACTGAATAGTGTGATTGAACTATCCAAATGTTTTAAAGCTTTTGGTTTAAATAATCCGGTCGGATTAAAAAATGCCATGGCGTTGTTGTTTCAACTGAATTTCCCCAAATCGAAACGGATTAGTACTTCGAACTGGGCCAGCAAGAAGCTCAGCCCGGCACAGATTGATTATGCAGCCGCAGATGCCTATGCACCCGTGCTGGTATTTGAAGAATTGTTGCGTCGGGATTTATTACCCAAAGAGATTCCCAATACTTCACTGAAATTGAGAATCCGTCCTTCATCGACGGCTTAATCGCTTGAATGGCGTATTAGTTCTGGCAACTTCATGTACACATGAAAGCCATGATGAGCGCGGTCGGTAAGGTGGTTGTGACTTTAGCAGATCTTACAGCTTCGATTATCGACCCCCTTAGTACACGACCCGTTGTGGAAAATCTGATCTCCATTCAAGAGACGAATCATTAAAACCATTAAAATAAATGATCTCCCTGCTACCTGTCTACGCACAGGTTTTCTTTATTCATACCGTTTAAGAGTTAGAAATTTCGACTTTATTTGCTAAGATGAACTCACTCAAATTCATTCTAAAGATTAAGCAAGGAGCGAAAGCATGCTGATCATCCCTGCAATTGACCTGAAAGATGGCAAATGTGTCCGTTTAAAGCAAGGTCGTATGGAAGACGATACCGTATTTTCAGACGATCCGGTCGCAACAGCACAGCATTGGGTAAATGAAGGCGCTCGCCGCTTGCATTTAGTAGATTTAAACGGTGCTTTCGCAGGTACACCAATCCATAAACCAGTGGTTGAAGCCATTGTCAAATCCCAGCCTGACTTGCCGATCCAGATTGGTGGCGGTATCCGTTCTCTGGAAACCATCGAGCATTATCTGCAAGCCGGTGTTTCTTTTGTGATCATTGGCACCAAAGCAGTTCAGGATCCTGAATTTGTTGAAGAAGCATGTCAAAAGTTTGCTGGCCACATTATTGTTGGTATTGATGCCATGAATGGCATGGTGGCAACAGATGGCTGGGCCAATGTGACTGATGTCAAGGCTACTGACCTGGCGAAACGTTTTGCCGATGCTGGCGTATCGAGCATTGTATATACGGATATCGCGCGTGATGGCATGATGCAGGGTGTGAATATTGAGCAAACCGTGAATCTGGCACAATACTCAGGTTTGCCTGTGATTGCATCTGGTGGGGTGACCAATCTGGATGATGTACGTAACCTGAAAGACCAACCGGGTATTTTAGGTGCAATTACCGGCCGTGCGATTTACGAAGGTACATTAAGCTTGCGTGAAGCACAGTTGTTGCTAGATGAGCAACAGGCGTTATAATTAAGCCTGCTGTAAAAGAGGTCTTCGGACCTCTTTTTTATTTTTTAATTTTCTGATCTCCTGGCATGTCTACACTTATTTCCAAAAATCACTCCGGCTGGATGGTGAAAGCGCCGCAACTCGCCCTGATCCTGATCACCATTATCTGGGGCGGCAGTTTTATTACTGTGCAATACGGGCTAAATTTTAGTAGTCCGATTATGTTTGTCAGCCTGCGTTTCGCTGCGGCAGCGCTTGCCGTCACCCTGATTTCACTGAAGTCGCTAAAAGGCATGAACCTGAAAGAGGTATTTGCTGGCGCGGTGATTGGCGTCATGATCGCCATCGGCTACGGCACCCAAACTGTGGGCTTGCAGACCATCAGCAGCAGTGAGTCGGCTTTTTTAACCGCCTTGTATGTTCCACTGGTTCCGATCCTGCTCTGGTTAATGTTCCGTAAAAAACCGCATGTCATGACTTGGATCGGAGCGCTGTTTGCCTTTATCGGTCTGGTGTTTTTGACAGGTAATGGTTTTGCTGCGATTCAGCTCAGTTTCGGGCAAACCCTGACTTTGCTCGGTTCGATTGCGATTGCACTGGAGATTATTTTTATCAGCCATTTTGCCGAGCAGGTGAATGTCCGCCGGGTCACGGTGCTGCAACTGATTTTTGCATCCCTGTTCTGCTTTATGATCGCACCTGTTTTAGGCGAATCTCAGCTACCTGAATTCCACTGGCATCTGGCAGGAATTTTAGTCGGTTTGGGCATTGCCAGTGCCTTGATTCAACTGGTCATGAACTGGGCGCAGCGCATGGTCGATCCATCACAGGCGGCAATTATCTATGCCGGCGAACCGGTATGGGCCGCCCTGTTTGGCCGTCTGGCCGGAGAACGGCTACCTGCACTCGCGCTAGTCGGTGGATTGATGGTGGTGCTGGGCGTGATTGCCAGTGAATGGAAACCGAAGTTTTTAAGAAAAGAACCAACAGAACAATTAAAGCAAGATCTTTCTTAATTCCACTAAATCCCCCTTAAAAAAAGGGGGATTTTTTCTCTAAAGAAATACGGCTAAAATTATTTGCTATACATCGGTCTATTGTCATTTAAGCGCATGATGCCGCGAATCGCCCGATACACAATCCAGATCCAGGCCAAAACCACCACAACCAAACAGAAGGCGGATGCACCAAATGCGACCCCTGCAAACAGGTTAGGATCTTCGCCGGTAAAGAACAAAAAGAAAAATGGAATAAAGGCGATGATATTCCAGAACAGATACCACCAGAAACTGCGGATCTGCCAGGTAAAATGGCTTTCAAAGATGGAATCGCGTACATCGCGTCGTTTCACATAGTTAATGATCAACGCCACGACAGCCAGCAGGCCAGCACTAAAAATGGCCACAATATATAAAATGTACAGTGCAAAAGTCAGTGTGCGGTTTGAGTCTTTATCAATGGAATAGTTCACGTCCCCTCCTGGTACTTCCCCTAGATATTTAAACTATTCAATGGGGAAATCAGCCATATAATCAAAATGATGTTAAAGGCTATGGTACAAAAATATATCTGCCGGAAAGGTTGTTTTTGTGTTTTATGCCGTAATTTCTGCTGTGCCAGCCAAGCTGCCGGCCAGCCGCCCAAGAAGGCCACCAGATGCAGGGTATTTTCCGGAATACGGCGATTACCCAGCTGTGCCGCTTCCTTATCTTGGGCATAAAGCCAGTAACTGAGCGCATTCATCAGACTGACCAGCAACAACACTAATCCACTGAGTAAACCGCCCAAGGTTAAAGCCACCAGAAAAAGAATATAGAGCACACAGGCAATTTGCATCGGCTGTAATTTCTGTGTCTGCTGTGACTTGGACGGTTTAAATTTTGCTTGCAGACTTTTGGCTTGAGATGCTTTCAGGTACATCACTTGTTGCGCGCGATAACGGCCGCGTTCATCCAGAATGACCAGATAATCCAGCGCACAGCCCACGATTGGACGTGGGCCAGGCTTGGCAAAGTCCTTGATATGCAGAAATACGCGATCTTTAGCTGGATCACTGGGCTGGATAAAACCATAGCCCTGATCATCAAACCATTCCACCAAACGTCCCTGATCGCGCATATCCCCTACCCCTTTTGATTTGATTGTTTAAGCGGTGACGAATTTTAAGCGTTCAATCAGCATATTACGCATTTCATCCGGATTTTTTTGCAAAATATCTTCGCCAGTACGGCCTAATGCTGCATTACGCTGTGCTACCTGCAGACGCATCATCCAGAACCGTCCTGCCGCCATAGCCAGATACAATTCCAGACAGGCGCGTTCATCACTGGTTAAAGGACGAATCGTTTCATAGGCATTTAAAAAGGCAATCGCTTTTTCTTCATTTAAGACCACGTCAGGATATTCGGTACAGAAGTCATTTAAAGTAATGGCAATATCGAACAACCATTCATCTTGATTCAGCTCATAAAAATCCAGAATGCCATTCAGCTGATCGCCTTCAAACAAGGTATTGTCACGGAACAGATCCGAATGAATAAAACCGCGTGGACGGTCTGGATATACCGCCGTCAACGCCTCATATAAACCTAATAATTTGCCGAGCAAGACTTTATCTGCATGACTTAAACTCGGTTTGATCTCTTGAGAAACGGCCAGCCAATAGGCATGATCACGCACGAAATTACGTTGCAGGTTAAAGTCTTTGAGAGCCATATGCATTTTTGCCTGAGCGACTGCAATCGCCTCTACCTGCGCAACAGTAGATGGCATCGGATGTTCACCCATCAGGCGCGGTGCAATCTGTGCCGGTTTATCTTTAATGCTGTGAATCGCTTTGCCTGAATGCGACAAAGGCACAGGAACGGCCAATCCAGCCTGACCCAGATGTTCTAAAACAGGAACCAGCTCACCTGCCGCCTGCTCATCCATATCTTCAAACACCGTCAGCACATATTGCTGGTCTTCGCAGACTAAAAAGTAGTTGGTATTTTGAATACCGCCTTGAATGGGAATCAGATCAATCGCCTTTAAACCATAAGGCGCTGCAAAATCCTGAACTTCCTTTAAAGTCAAAGTGGTATAAACCGACATAGAAAACCTGCGAAAAAACTTACATAATTTTGCTAGAATACCGCTTCCATCTGCCAAGGTGTAGCGCTTGCGTGGGTGAGTTTCATAATCGGCTGTAATAATTGGAAAAATTTATGCTAGCTAAACGTATTATTCCTTGTCTGGACGTGGATAACGGCCGTGTGGTCAAGGGTGTCCAGTTCCTTGATATTCGTGATGCGGGCGACCCGGTCGAAGTGGCGCGCCGATATAATGAACAAGGTGCCGATGAAATTACATTCCTTGATATTACCGCTACACATCATGGACGCGACACGACTTACCGTACCGTGGAACGTATGGCCGAATCTGTATTCGTGCCTCTGACTGTCGGGGGGGGTGTCCGTAAAGTCGAAGATATCCGTTTATTGCTCAATGCCGGCGCAGATAAAGTCAGCATTAACTCGGCTGCGATTTATAATCCTGAGTTTGTGCAGGAAGCGTCTCAACGCTTTGGCGCACAATGTATCGTGGTGGCGATCGATGCCAAAAAAACCGGTGACCATAAATGGGAAATTTTCACCCACGGTGGCCGTAAGGAAACCGGGATTGATGCGATTGAATGGGCTGTGAAAATGGCTGACTTCGGCGCAGGTGAATTACTGATTACCTCGATGGATGCCGATGGCACCAAAGCCGGTTATGACATTGCCCTGATGCGTGCCATCAATGACCGCGTCACAGTACCGACCATTGCCTCTGGTGGTGTAGGTAATTTACAACATTTGGCGGACGGCATTATTCATGGTGGTGCCGATGCGGTACTGGCAGCTTCAATTTTCCATTTTGGCCAGCACACCATTCCGGAAGCCAAAGCCTATATGGCAGCCCAAGGCATTGAAATGCGCCTTTAAGCCGTTTTAGATGATGATTTAATTCAAGAGTGTTTTTATAAACACTCTTTTTTTATGCCTTAAATAAAACAACACAGCAAATACGGGACAAAAAAAGGAGTCTTTCGACCATTGCTGTCCCACAATTTTTCACAAGAGGAAGCTCATTTGAGCTTCCTCTTGTTTTATGGGTATTTTATCGGGTGAAAATAAAGCTTTT
>NZ_JAMXXS010000034.1:0-30151 GCF_024129595.1 Acinetobacter lwoffii
GCTTTATTTTCACCCGATAAAATACCCATAAAACAAGAGGAAGCTCAAATGAGCTTCCTCTTGTGAAAAATTGTGGGACAGCAATGCCCAATGAGGTGCTTTTTTATATTGAACGACTGATATCTTTATTTAATTTTTATAAATTGAATTCTTTAAAAATCTGCTCAATCTGCTCTGCCGGATAGGCGCCCATTACCTTAAAGCCATTGGAAAAAATAATCGCAGGTGTCCCATTCACACCCATAGACTGAGCCAGTTTTTTATTCCGCTCAATCGGATTGGCACAACTTTTTTTCGATTTAGGTTGAATCCCTTGAGCAATAAGATCTTCCCATGCCTGAGCTGGATTAGACTCGCAATACACCTGTTTTGAAGGAGCAACCGACTGGGGTTTTAAAGGAAGAATAAAGGTATAAATGGTCAAGTCATTCAGTTTTTTCAGCTCTAGCTCAAGCTTTTTACAATACGGGCAATTTGGGTCAGAAAAGATCGCAATCTGACGCTTACCCGTACCTCTTACACTTTTCACAGCATCCTGAAGCGGTAATTTTTTCCAGTCGATACTATTTTGCTTCAACATTAAATCACGGGTCAGATTATGCTGATCCTGAATTCTCAGCATCGGGCCAGCAATCAGATGCTTGGCATCTTCATTCAAATAAACCACTTGGCCCTGCATGGAACCGCTATAGATGCCTTTCATCTCGGTGGTCTGAATATTTTCAATTTTTAAATTGGGACTGTTTTTGGCCAAGTTAGCTTGTACCGTATCAATATTGGCCAATGCGAAGCTTGAGACGAAGGCACTTAAACTAATAATCAGTGTTTTTTTTAACATGAATGTTCTACATGAATTGGATAAGAATATGCTTCGATTCTAATCGCTCTGCTTTTAAATTTCTCAAACATTTATGTTACTGTTTAAATTCAGTTAAATAAGCTCATCATGTTTCACGTGGAACACCATGTATAGCGTTAGATTGAACTCCAATCTATCTAGAAAACACATCAATATTCATAATAAGTAATTGTTTTATATAATTAAAATATATTAAATGATAAACATTTTACTCATTCAGCCTTGACCGATTTTCTGTATCCATTCTAAACTGCAGACACTTTCTATTTTCCTCGCTACGCCCTGACATGGATTGGCCAAGGATTAACACTATAACGGCATTTTCATGACAATAACGACCAGCTGGCGACCGTTCTTGATGGTCAGCCTGGCTTTAATGATGGGAACGATTGGCACCGCTTTGGCCAGTCCGCTTTATCCGATTTATCAACAGCTCTGGCATTTGCTGCCCAGCCAGATCACCTACATTTTTGTCGCCTATATGTTTGGCTGCCTCTCGACCTTGTTATTTTTGGGCAGAACCAGTAACAGCATTGGATTTTTACGGACCCTGCAAATTGGTCTGGCCCTGATCACGCTGGGTCTCATCATTTCTGTTTTTGCCCAGAATGCACTAATCCTCTCGATTGGCCGTTTTATTATTGGGATTGCATCGGGCCTGATGACCACTTCTGCCATGATGGGTTTGATGCATACTATCCCAGAAAGCCATAAACACACTGCACCACAATTGATTTCAATCATCACCGCAATGGGTTTTGGTTTGGGACCCTTGGTCGGTGGTGTGATTGCGCAGTTTTCCGCTGCCCCTTTGGTGATGCCATATTTACCGATTATTCTGGGTGCCGTGCTGTGTCTGATTGGCCTGTCCTGGATCAAAGCACCCAAGTTTGAGGCGCAGCCCTTTAGCATAGCGCCTAAACTGCAACAACCTGAAGCGCAGTTTCATCGTGTGTTTATGATTATTGCAGTGACGGCTTTTAGTGCCTTTGCCGCTTTTAGCCTGTTTGCTTCACTGTCGCCGTCCTTTGTCCGCAATATTTTACCTTGGCATGGCCCTCTGGTCAGCGGACTGGCCATTACCAGTATTCTGGTGGTTTCAGTGATCGTGCAATTTATGGCCAAAGCGGTCGCAGCATCTAAATGTCTGAATATCGGCCTGATGATGATGTGCTTGAGCTTGATGATTTTGGCACTATGCATGTATTCGAAAATCAGCCTGCTATTTTTTATCAGTGATATTTGCTTTGGAATTGGCCATGGGTTTGCCCTGATGGGTGCTTTTGCACTGATTCATCAAATGACCAGCTTAGACAACCGTGCAGCCGTCATGTCGACCTATCTGTTTATTGCCTATCTGGGCACTATTGTCCCTATCATTGCTGTGGGTTATCTGGCCGATCACTGGGGGCTGGATTTCGCTGTGATCAGCTTTTGTATCGCGATCAGTCTATTGTGTTTTGCGCTGTGGTGGGCGTATCAAAAATCTCATCGACCAGCCTAAAAAAAGCCCTCAGTTGAGGGCTTTTTTGATGTTTTATTAAATAATTACTTTCCAATACAAAATGAACCGAAGATCTTGCCCAGCAGGTCATCTGCACTGAAATCACCAGTGATCTCACCCAATGCATTTTGCGCCAGACGTAAGGACTCCGCTACCAGTTCACCGGCGTTATACACCACCAGTTGTTCACGCGCCTCAGCCAGATAGAGCTGAGTGCGCTTCATTGCATCTAAATGACGGGTACGTGCGATAAAGGTGTCTTCCTCAGGCTGGAAGCCTGCATGCGCTGTAATCGCCTCTATGAGCGCTTGAACGCCAGTTTCTTGCTTGGCAGAGACTGCAATATGCCGGAAACCATTTAAATCGCCAATCACGGCTTCAGCACCGGTCAGGTCGCATTTATTGCCAATCAGCATTAAACGTTTCGGTTCTATATGTTCAGCAAAATATTCCTGAGCAAGTTGCAGCGGATCTTCGCCCTGACTTAAGTCATAGACCAAGAGCAATAAATCGGCCTGTTCGATTTCTTTAATCGCGCGGCGAATCCCTTCTTTTTCCACGATATCGCCAGTTTCACGCAGGCCCGCAGTATCAGTCAGGGTAATCGGCAGACCATTTAAAGTAATCTTTTCATGCAAGACATCACGGGTGGTGCCGGCAATATTAGTCACAATTGCGCGTTCAATTCCGGCCAGCGCATTCAGTAGAGAGGATTTACCGGCATTCGGTTTACCTGCAATTACGACTTGCAAGCCTTCACGTAGAAGCTGTCCTTGACGTGCGGATTGCTGGACTTGAGTGACTGCACTGGATACGCCATCCAGCAGATTTAAAATCTTGCCATCTGCCAGAAAGTCGATTTCTTCTTCCGGAAAATCAATCGCGGCTTCCACATGCAGACGCAGATGAATCAGCTGCTCAAGGACTGCATTGACTTTGGTCGAGAAAGCTCCTTGCAGTGAACGCACCGCAGAACGTGCAGCCGCTTGCGAAGTTGCATCAATCAGGTCGGCAATTGCTTCAGCCTGCACCAGATCCAGCTTGCCATTTTCAAAGGCACGCATCGAGAATTCACCCGCTTTGGCTGCAGTGGCGCCCAGTTCCAGCAAACGGCCAAGCAGGGCATTCTGAATCACCGGACCGCCATGACCTTGTAGCTCCACTACATCTTCACCGGTAAACGAGTTTGGATTCGGGAAGCAAATCGCCAGTCCTTCATCCATGACTTCACCTGCTGCATCGTAGAACTGGCGGAAACCGGCAAAACGGGCTTTGGGCAACTCTTTTTGCGTCAGTTGCTGGGCAATTTCATAGGATTTCGGACCTGACAGGCGAATCACCCCAACGCCGCCACGTCCTGGTGGAGTTGCAATCGCAGCAATAGTTGTGGTTCGGTTGAGCATAAAATTCACCTGCAAAGACTCAAAAGTACAGCCAAAAAAAATCCGCCTAAGATTACCATCTTAAGCGGATTTATTCAGCCTATCCGTACAACTTAGTTGACTGGAGTAGCCTCATCACGTTTCGCGCGATCTTTGGCAACAGACTTGTTAATCAAAGTTTGTTGCAGAATCGTGATCAAGTTGTTGACGATCCAGTACAGAACCAAGCCTGCCGGGAAGAACAACAAGAATACGGTAAAGATGATCGGCATAAACTTGAAGACTTTCGCCTGCATTGGATCAGTTGGTTGTGGATTTAACGACTGTTGGATATACATCGTCAAGCCCATCAACAACGGCAGAATGAACCAAGGATCCATTGAAGACAAATCCTGAATCCACAGCATCCATGGCGCATGACGCAGTTCCACAGATTCCATCAATACCCAGTACAAGGCCAGGAAAATCGGCATTTGTAATAACAGTGGTAAACAGCCGGCAAGCGGATTGACCTGTTCACGTTTGTATAATGCCATCATTTCTTGAGAGAAGCGCATGCGATCTTCACCGAACTCTTCTTTCATGCGTTGCATTTCTGGCGCAATCACACGCATTTTCGCCATCGAGCGATAGCTCTTCGACGACAATGGCCACAGGATCAGTTTCACCAGAACGGTCAACAGAATAATTGCCCAGCCCCAGTTACCCACCAGACCATGGAAGAATTCAAGACCCACGAACAGTAATTTCGCGATTGGCCATAACCAGCCATAATCAACGGTCTGGTTTAAACCTGCAGCCAAATCTTTCAGTTCTGACTGGATTTTTGGACCTGAATAGAAAGTCGCATCAATTTCAGCCACTGTACCTGCAGGCACATTGAATGTCGGTGAGGTAAAACCGATGATGTTCATGTTATCGGTTGATTTACGTGATTCAAGCTTGGCGCTATAAGCTTCGCCATTGCCTTGAGTCAACTTCAGCTGACCTGGAACCCATGCACTGACAAAGTAGTGCTGTACCATTGCCACCCAACCACCTGTCGCTTCAGTACTGACTTTTTCTTCAACAAAGTTGTCGAATTTAAGCTTGTTGTACTGCTCGTCCGGGGTACCCCATGCACCGCCCAGGAATGTTCCCAGCGTGAAGATCCCCTGATCGGATTTGCCTGGATCTTCCGAGTTATCGCGTTTGATCTGACCGAACATCTGACCTTGCCAGGTCTGGCCACTGCGGTTAACCACTTTGTGATTTACCACGACCGGATATTCACCTTCAGTGAAATTGAAGGTCTTGATAATCTCGATCCCGTCAGCGGTTTTAAACACTAGCGGTACAGACAATACTTTCAGGTTTTCACCATCTTTGGATTTGACTGTTTTCGCATCTGCCAGGGTATAAGCAGTTTTTTCCAGCTCATACATTGGACGGCCGTTACGGCTGCTGTCCGGTCCATTCAGACCGATCAGGCCAGACTGGGCGACATAAGTACGTTTCGCATCGCTTTCCAGCATCACGAACGGCTCATCGCTGTCTTTGTTCTTGTCATGATTGAGTAATTCAATACGAACAATATCACCACCCTTCGGATTGATCCAAAGATGATAAAGGTCAGTTTGTACTGAAATAAGCTGCTGACTTACAGGTGCTGTGGCATCCGTGGCTTGCTGTGCTGGCACATTTGCTTGTGGCAGATCAGAGGCAACTGTAGCCGTCTGACCATTTGGCAAATCTGCAGATACGTCATGCGAAACAACAGCAGTTTCCTGCTGCGGTTTTGTTTCAGCATTTCCATAATCTTTTTGCCACGCCAAAATGAGCAAATATGCGACAACAAACATGGCTCCGAGAATTGCAATCCTGGCCCATTGTTGCATATGTATTACCCCAAGTGGTGAGAGTGATTTTGGTTCAATAAACGATCACGAAAGGGTACAGCAACGTGAAGCGTTTGAGAATCTATTTGCTGAAATGAAATAAAACGAATCGCTTTTGAGGGAACAGGATCATATCCCGAGCCCCCCCACGGATGACAACGGCAAATACGTTTAGTAGCCAGCCACACTCCACGCCCAGCGCCATGCATCTGGACTGCTTCCAAGGAATATTGAGAACAAGTTGGAATATAACGACAGCGCGGTCCAAGAAGAGGACTAATCGCAATCTGATAGAAACGGATCAACCAATGCAGTAAACGTACCATTGGCCAACTCTACTTTTGTGGGGAGGGGGCTATTTTTGAATGCTTTTTGGCAAGACGGTTAAGTTTCTGCCAGGCAAATTGTAATTGCTGGTGCAATTCTGCATTAGGCACTGCTTCAACACCCATTTTCGGCATGATTACAATGTCTAAGTCATCTAATTGCTGTTGATGCAGGCGAAAACTTTCGCGAGCAAGTCGTTTTACTCGATTTCTTTCGTGTGCACGTCGCACTTTCTTCTTGGCAACAACTAAACCCAAACGGCTATTTGGCAGTTCGGAATGTTTTGCAAGAAATAAGAAATGGGGTTGATGCACTTTAAAAAGCGCACCATCAAAGACACCTTTATAATCGGCAGCACAGCGTAATCGCAACTCTGTGCCAAAACTATAAAGTTTTGTCATAACACCCAAAATCGTCTTAGCGTAACTGATTAAACAGTTAAGCTATGACGACCTTTTGCACGACGGCGAGCTAATACTTGACGACCAGCTTTAGTAGCCATACGAGCACGGAAACCATGAACACGCTTACGCTTTAATTCAGACGGTTGGAATGTACGTTTCATATTGAAACTCCAAAAAATGATCTTTCTATGAAGGTCCGCGATTTTAGTGCTCATTGCTTGAGCTGTCAATGCAAAAGCGGTTTTCTTTTCAAATAAGATCAAAAAAGATAAAGACCTTGGTTTTTCAGAGAACTGAATAAAAAATAGTTCAATTCAAGTTAATCACAAATTAAGTTATTGTTATATAAATATATATAAGTTATAAACAACTCTATCAACAGAGTTATCCACATGTTATCCAGATTTTAAATTTAACCTGTGTTTTTGAATTTAAATTTGAAGCTTTCTGAGTTATCCACAAAAACCAGTGATCTTATAAATAAATTCAAATTTATAAATTTAAATTTATTACTATTAGGGAGCACTTTTTCTATGGATAAGCCACTTTTTATTTAATTAAACATAAACTTATATTGTGGATAAAACTGTTTCTATTAATTTTATACTTTGTGGATAACTTTGTGATATATTTTATCCACAGCTTGCGGATAAACTTATCCACACTGGGTTTTAAAGTTAAATTTATGCGTGGTGATTTCTTTTTGCACAGTTTTTGTGGAAATTGCCATGACAGATGTGGATAACTTGGTTAGAATGGCGACCCGCTTTTGGTCGCGGTCATCTTTTTTGAATGAACAATGGAATGAATAGGGGATTCACATGCTTTGGACGGACTGCTTAAATCGCCTGCGACAAGAGCTCTCTGGAAATGTCTTTACAATGTGGATTCGCCCATTGGTTGCAGAAGAGCTGGAAGACAGCTTGCGTTTGTATGCACCTAATCCTTACTGGACGCGTTACATTCAAGAACATCATCTGGAACTGATCACGATTCTGGCAGAGCAATTGTCTGAAGGACGGGTACGCAAGGTCGAAATTTTGGTCGATTCACGTCCAGGGGCAATTTTATCTGCCAGTGAGCAACCGGCGACCACGACAGCGGCATTGACCTCGACACCGATGCCGGTGCCGAAACCGAAGAAAGAAAAAGAAGACAGCGGCAAAAATAGCCGTAGACGTCAGTTGAATCCATTGTTTACCTTCTCGCTGTTTGTGGAAGGTCGATCTAACCAGATGGCGGCAGAAACCTGTCGCAAGGTGCTGACTCAGCTGGGTGCTTCACAGCACAACCCGTTATTTTTATATGGTCCGACCGGTCTGGGTAAAACCCACTTGATGCAGGCTGTGGGCAATGCATTGTTGCAGGCCAAGCCGAATGCCCGAGTCATGTACATGACTGCAGAAAGTTTTGTGCAGGATTTTGTCAGTTCGTTGCAGCAGGGCAAAGTCGAAGAGTTTAAGAAAAACTGCCGTTCTCTGGATTTATTACTGGTTGATGATATTCACTTGCTGGCCGGTAAAGAAGCCAGTCTAGTCGAGTTTTTCTACACCTTTAACGCACTTCTGGACGAGTCCAAACAGATCATTCTGACTTCAGATCGTTATCCTAAAGAGCTAACCGAACTCGATCCACGTCTGGTTTCACGTTTTTCCTGGGGGTTGTCGGTCGGGGTTGAACCACCAGATATTGAAACCCGAATTGAAATTTTGCTGAAAAAAGCCGAAAGCAATCAGGTTGATTTACCTCGTAACTGTGCGCTGTTTATTGCCCAGCAGGTGGTGGCTAACGTGCGTGAGCTGGAAGGTGCGCTGAATAAAGTGGTAGCGATTTCACGTTTTAAAGGCACACCAATTGATCTGGATGTAGTGCGTGAATCTTTAAAAGATGTGCTGGCAATTCGTGCCCGTACCATCAGTACTGAAAACATTCAGCGTGTGGTCAGTGAATATTTCCGGATTCCATTGAAAGAACTGGTCGGTCCAAAACGCACTCGGATTTATGCCCGCCCACGTCAGCTGGCGATGGGTCTGGCACGTGAATTAACAGGCGACAGTTTTCCGGAAATTGGCATGGCTTTTGGGGGGCGTGATCACAGTACCGTGATGCATGCCTGCGAGAAAGTACAGAGCCTGCGGGAAGAAGATCCGATCTTTAACGAAGACTATAAAAACCTGCAACGTCTATTGCAAAGTTGACCTAAATCGCTCAAATTCTATTCTTGCTATGCGGCTGCTTTTGCCGCATAGTAAACCGTCAAAAAAATCACTTTTTCTATATTAATCTTCAGCTTTAGAGGAATGCACCGTGCGTTTAAAAATCGCGAAAGAAAGCTTACTGAATGTTCTCTCACATGTCGTAGGAGCGGTTGAACGTCGCCATACCTTGAATATCCTGTCTAACCTGAAAATTCAGGTGACTGCGCAAGCATTGACCGTGACCGGTTCCGACCTGGAAGTCGAACTGGTGGCGAGTACAGCACTGGCTGAAGGTGCATGTTTGCAGGAAGGTGAGACCACAGTTCCTGCACGTAAGCTGATTGATATCTGTAAGTCACTTCCTTCAGCGGCATTGGTGGATTTACATATTACTGAAGATCAGCGCTGTATCCTTAAATCGGGCAACAGCCGTTTTGTATTGGGGACATTGCCTGCTGATGATTATCCATTACTGAACACTGAAAACACCCAAGGCACGCAAGTAACGGTGACACAGCGTGAACTTAAACGCCTGTTCGAAAAAACTGCTTTTGCCATGGCAGTTCAGGATGTACGTTTTTATCTGACCGGTACTTTGTTGGAAATTGATGCCAATCAGTTGCGTGCTGTGACCACCGATGGCCACCGTTTGGCACTGTGTGAAACAGTGGCTCAATCTACTGCAACACAACCGATTCAGGCGATTGTGCCACGTAAGGCAGTTGCAGAATTACAGCGTCTGCTCAGCGTTGAAGATGAGCAATTATCTTTATTGATTGGTCGTGAACTGCTCAATGTGACCATCAATATGTCAAGCCGTGACAAGGAGCAGGCGGATATTATCGTACGTTTCACTACCAAGCTGATTGATGGTAAGTTCCCGGATTATCGCCGTGTGATTCCACGTGGTGGCGACAAAGTGGTGATGATCGCGCATGATGTGTTCAAGCAATCTTTGCAACGTGTAGCGATTTTAAGTAATGAAAAGCTGCGTGGTGTGTTTCTAAACTTCAATGCCGATTCTTTGCAACTTCGTGCGAATAACCCGGAGCAGGATGAAGCGATTGAAGATCTGGTGATTCAATATGCCGATTCACCGCTAGAAATGTCATTTAATGCGCAGTATCTGATTGAAGTACTTGGTGTGCTGGATGGCGATGATGTGTCAATGACCATGACTGAAGCCAACCAGTCTGTCTTGGTACAAGACCCGGCGCATACCGATCAGACTTATGTCGTTATGCCGATGCGTGTTTAAGCCGCGGCTGTTGATACTCATATAAGACATGCATATTACGCGTTTACATATTGAGCGTGTGCGGAATTTAAAGACGGTTGCTCTCCACGGATTGCAGCCGTTTAATGTTTTTTATGGCCAAAATGGTTCAGGTAAAACCTCGATTTTAGAGGCGATTCATTTGCTGGCTGCTGGTCGTTCTTTCCGTACCCATATTCCCAAAAATTATATCCAGCATGGCGCACAGGATGCGATTGTGTTTGCACAATCTGCGACTGAAAAAATTGGCATGCAAAAAATGGCTAGCGGGGAGCAGTTGATCAAGGTGAATGGTGATCTGGTCGCAACTCAGGGACAACTGGCCAAACTGTTACCCTTACAGCTGATTGATCCACAAAGTACCGATATCATCGATCATGGTGCCAAGCCACGGCGTCAATTGCTGGACTGGTTGATGTTCCACGTGGAACCAGAGTTTTATCATGCCTGGCAATATTATTCTCGTGCGCTGAAACAGCGAAACAGTCTACTCAAAAGCAAACGTTTTCTGAGTCTGTCTGATGTAGAACCGTGGAACCAGATGCTAAGTGAATATGGTGAAATCCTGCACTCGCAACGTGTCGGCATCGTGGAACAATGGAAGCCATTTTTTGAAGATGATCTGAAACAGTTATTACCTGAATTGCAAGTCAGTCTGGAATACAGTCCGGGCTTTCATAGTGAAACCGGCCTGCTAAATGATCTGACCAACCAGCATGAAAAAGACTGTGAGCGACGCTATACCGAATATGGCCCACATCGCGCAGATTTGCGTTTAAAGACCCCGATGGGGGATGCTGATGTGATCCTGTCGCGCGGGCAGAAAAAGCTGCTGATGATCGCACTAAAACTGTCGCAAATCGCAATGCTACATTCTTGTAATAAGGAAACTGTGGTATTATTAGATGATGTGACAGCAGAATTAGATTTAACCGCACAACAACGTTTAATTGAGCGATTGAGCCAACTTGGTAGTCAAGTTTTTATTACCACCTTAGACCATGAATCAGTACAAAAGCACTTACATGATTTGTCTATCTCATATCAGTTATTCAGTGTTGAAAACGGTACAGTTCAAGTTGTGCAATAATATTTTTTGAGTTTTACCCATCTTTGGATAGACCTATTTTTCACTAGGGAGAAACCATGAGTTCAGAAGATCAAGCTGCTTCTCAAACAGAACAAACCATTGAAAAGGCTTATGATTCCTCTAGCATCAAGGTATTACGTGGTTTAGACGCAGTCCGTAAGCGTCCGGGCATGTACATTGGTGATACAGACGATGGTACAGGCCTGCACCACATGGTGTTTGAAGTAGTCGACAACTCGATTGATGAAGCCTTGGCAGGCCACTGTGATGAAATTATAGTGACGATCCATGAAGATGAATCGGTTTCAGTTTCTGATAATGGTCGTGGTATTCCGACCGACATTCACCCTGAAGAAGGTGTGTCTGCAGCAGAGGTGATTTTAACCATTCTGCATGCCGGTGGTAAGTTCGACGACAACAGTTATAAAGTGTCTGGCGGTCTGCATGGTGTCGGTGTTTCCGTAGTCAACGCACTGTCTGAAAAACTCGAATTGACCATTCACCGTGCCGGTAAAATTCATGAACAAGAATACCGTCATGGCGATTCTCAATATCCATTAAAAGTAGTGGGCGATACCAATAGAACCGGTACTCGTGTCCGTTTCTGGCCAAGTGCCGAGACTTTTAGTCAGACCATTTTTAATGTTGATATTTTGGCGCGTCGTTTGCGTGAACTGTCGTTCCTGAACGCAGGTGTGCGTATTGTGCTGCGTGACGAACGCATTAATGCCGAGCATGTCTTTGATTATGAAGGTGGTCTGTCTGAGTTCGTTAAATATATTAACGAAGGCAAAACTCACCTGAATGATATTTTCCATTTCACTGCTGCACAGGCCGATAACGGTATTACGGTAGAAGTCGCATTGCAGTGGAATGATTCTTATCAAGAAAATGTACGTTGCTTTACCAACAACATCCCGCAAAAGGATGGTGGTACGCATTTGGCCGGTTTCCGTGCTGCGTTGACCCGTGGTTTAAACAACTACATGGACAGCGAAAATATCCTGAAAAAGGAAAAAGTTGCGGTATCGGGTGATGATGCGCGTGAAGGCCTGACTGCCATCGTGTCAGTCAAAGTACCTGATCCAAAATTCTCTTCACAGACCAAAGAAAAACTGGTGTCGAGTGAAGTGAAAACGGCTGTTGAACAGGCCATGAACAAGGCATTTTCTGAATATTTATTGGAAAATCCACAAGCAGCCAAAGCGATTGCTGGCAAGATCATTGATGCAGCACGTGCGCGTGATGCAGCGCGTAAAGCACGCGAAATGACACGTCGTAAGAGTGCGCTGGATATTGCCGGTCTTCCAGGTAAACTGGCCGATTGTCAGGAAAAAGATCCAGCTTTGTCTGAACTGTACCTGGTCGAGGGTGATTCTGCAGGTGGTTCAGCCAAGCAAGGTCGTAACCGTAAAATGCAGGCGATTTTACCGTTGAAAGGTAAGATCCTGAACGTGGAACGTGCCCGTTTTGACCGCATGATTTCCTCTGCTGAAGTTGGTACGCTGATTACCGCACTCGGCTGTGGTATTGGTCGTGAGGAATATAATCCGGACAAACTGCGTTATCATAAAATCATCATCATGACCGATGCTGACGTCGATGGTTCACACATCCGTACGCTGCTGTTGACCTTCTTCTTCCGTCAAATGCCAGAACTTGTGGAACGTGGTCATATTTATATCGCACAGCCACCATTATATAAGCTGAAAAAAGGTAAGCAGGAACAGTACATCAAGGACAATGATGCACTGGAGACTTACCTAATTTCGAATGCGATTGATGAGCTGGAACTGCATATCAGTGCAGAAGCGCCTGCGATTCGTGGTGAAGCACTGGCGAATGTGATTGCTGATTATCAGACTTCCCAGAAGAGCTTGGCACGTTTGACCCAACGTTATCCTGCGAGTCTGCTTGATGCCCTACTGTCACTGGAAGGCTTTAAGCTGGATCAGCTGGAAGACAAAAACTATGTGGAAACATGGGGTGGGAATCTACGTGTAGCGATTGAAGCCATTCAGCCTACATTACGTCCAGAATTAACCCTAGAACGTTTTGAAAAAGAACTGGCAGATGGTCAAAAAACTGCAAGCTGGTTGCCACGTATCACGATCTATGTACATAACTTGCCACATAGCTACCTGTTAGACTCAGTACTGTTAGGTTCAAGTGAATATGCACGTTTATTAAAGAACTCGAAGAGTTGGTTTAGCCTGCTTGAAGAGGGTGCATATTTACAAAAAGGCGACCGCAAGATTCAGGTTAGCAATTTCCATCAGGTTTGGCAGCATATCTTGCAGGACTCACGTCGTGGCATGATGATCCAGCGCTATAAAGGTCTGGGTGAGATGAATGCGGAACAGTTGTGGGAAACCACCATGGATCCAGACAACCGTAACATGCTGCAAGTGACAGTTACCGATGCGATTGAAGCGGATCGTATGTTCTCTTGCTTGATGGGCGATGACGTAGAACCACGTCGTGCTTTCATTGAAGAAAATGCCTTGAATGCAGATATTGATGCATAACCCTTCAGGATAAAATCAGATATAAAAAAGCGCCTTTCGAGGCGCTTTTTTTAGACCAATTTTTTTACTCATATCCTGTGAGCTAGGCAAAATAAAGTAATTTTGGACCGATTTTTAGATATGGAACGGGTTCATTTAGGTTTTAAAAAGCCAAGTTGAGTAAGCCAAATCGACTCTAAGAAAGGGTTTATGTATAGAGATTACCAACTCGGGAGAATACCTGAAATCTGGAGTGAATCTATCGTTATAAAAATGATCTGCATCAGAACTTCTAAAATAATTTTTGAATAGGAAAGTGAGGTAGAAAGACGTTCTTTATACGATGAGAAGTTTGCATGCAGTTCACGACACTAGGTGAAAACTGGATCAGTCAAAGTGGTATTAGAGGAATATAAATGCAATAAAACTGATCAAATATTCAGTTTGGATTTGGCTGAAAATAATAAATACTCCCCCATGTAGAAAAACTAAGTTCTCAATCACTTATAAAAAATTTGGTGTAATAAATTAAAGAATACGTGAGTGATATTGCTTTAAGTGTGTAGTAATCCTGATCAAATATGTGGATAACTCTGAAGTTATCCGTAATTTTTATGTGAATAAGATAATATTTTTCCACAAACTTTAATCCATGTATTAATTCTTCATTTTAAATTCAAATTTAAACTCTCTTGTCTTGTGGGTAAGTGTTTTTAAATTTAAAATGGCATTTTAAATTTAAAAGGGATTTGGCGAGATATCGCTAGTATGACCAGACGATTCCTTGGATTGGTTTTAAAATAAAAAATTATTATAAATTAAATACTTATAAATATGGTGTAGTTTATCTAATCATTGGCGTGGAACATATTTTTAATTAAAAATAAAGGTGTAGTTAAACTACATAATTGATTTAATAATCAAGTGAACTTTCATTTTTATTTCAGAATCATACTTTTATCGATTTTCGCTTAACTTTTTCTTTTTCTCTCTTATGGCTTATTTTTTGATTTCATTATTGAAAATCGGGCACTTCTTTTATTACTCGATAGAAAAGAGGGAGGGAATCGCTGAAATGATATTGATTAGGAACAAGAAAAAGAGGATTGATAAAATGACGATGAAAAATAAAAAAGCGCCTGATGGCGCTTTTTTTTAATCATATTTATGGTGTTAAAATGACTTTACGGCAGTCTTCTTCCTTTTTATCAAAAATACGGTAACCTTCCGCAGCATCTTCCAGTTTCATGCGATGGGTAATAATCAGATCTGGAGACAGATCTCCATTTTCAATATGTTCTAGCAACTGCGGCAAGTAGTTATGCACATGGGTTTGTCCCATTTTAAAGGTTAAACCTTTGTCAAAGGCATCACCAAACAGGAAGCCGTGAATTGGACCAGCATAAACTCCAGGTACACTCACTACACCGCCGCGGCGGACCGCTGCAATACATTGTCTTAGCGCTGAACCACTCGAACCTTCTAATTTCAGGTTGGTCATTACGGTTTCCAGCATGCTACCTTTGGCTTCAAAACCGACCGCATCAATGACGGCATCGACTCCACGATAACCTGTGGTGTTTTGAATGATAAATTCAGCAGCATCGACTTCATCAAAATTGACGGGAATTACCCCATAGGTTTGATGCGCGAAACGCAAACGGTAAGGGTGGTGATCGACCATAAATATCTGCTCGGCACCGAGCATCCGCGCGCAGGCAGCAGCCAGCAGACCGACCGGGCCAGCACCATAAATCGCCACACTGGAACCTCGACCGACTTGGGCATTATTCACTGCTTGCCACGCAGTTGGCAGAATATCGCTCAGGAATAATACTTTTTCATCAGGCAGGGAACCCGGCACCTTAAATGGTCCGACATTGCCTTTGGGGATCCGTACATATTCAGCCTGACCACCCGGTATACCCCCATACAGATGGCTAAAGCCAAATAAAGCGGCCCCTGGTGGGATCTGTTTTTTGTTGAGAATTGCACCACGACCGGTATTGGTATTTTCACAGGCAGCCATGAGTTCATGTTCACAGAAAAAACAGTGACCGCATGCAATCACAAAGGGAATAATCACCCGGTCACCTTTTTTGACTTCGGTTACTTCTGGGCCGACTTCTTCTACAATTCCCATAAATTCATGGCCGAAAATATCACCGTCTTCAGTGGCCGGAATTTTCCCCCGGTATAAATGCAGATCTGAGCCACAGATGGCGGTGGCTGTCACCCTTAAAATAACGTCATCTGGTTCCTGAATCACTGGATCTGGAACGGATTCAACTCGTACATCCCGAGCACCATGATAGGTAAGAGCACGCATGCGGATTTCCTCTCTCTAGTTCAACATTAAACAGACTCGTAGCAAGGCTGCCAAAAATTAAAAAACACTTGTATTAGAGCCTTAGGATGAAACAGCGCGCTGTAAATTAATGTATGAAATAAGGCATCCAACTGTTTAAAAAATAAACTTATATAGGGTTTGTGTAATTCATGACCTTATGTGTCGAATGAATAGAAAAGAACAGAATTAAAGAAACATCTAGACGTAGATGAAAAAATACAGGGGGGAAAATGGAAGAGAAAACATTAAAAATAGTGAATAAAAAAGAGATGAACAACGTTGGTCATTCATCTCTTATCTTAAATCTTACTAAAAGAGCTTTAGAACGTCTGTTCCAGACTTTCCAGTTCCATCATCAGTTCTAGCATTTGCTCTTCGGCTGTTTCCAGTTTGGCTTTTAGCTCGGTTTGCTCATTCATCAGTTTCAGCAAATCATTTTTACGTGATGCTTCGTATAAAGCACTGTCACCCAGCAGGTTTTCAATTTCAATCAGTCGCGGCTGTAGTTTGGCCATCTGTGCTTCGCATTTTTCAATATTCTTGCGAATCGGACGACTTAGTTCCCGCTGGCGAGCAGCTTCCTTACGTTGTGCTTCCTTGTCCAGTTTGGAAATAGTCGGTTTGACTTCGACTTGGGATTTCACCGGTTCTGCTGGCTTTTGCCCATTTTTAATCATCTCAATACGGGCTTGGCGTAACCAGTCAGCATAGGCAGTAAGATCACCATCAAACTCACGGCATTGACCATTATGTACCAGTAGCAGTTCATCACAGACGCTGGCGATGAGCTGACGTTCATGCGAAACTAGAACTACCGCGCCTTGGAAATCTTGCAAGGCCATGGTCAGTGCATGACGCATATCGAGGTCTAAATGGTTGGTCGGCTCATCCAGAATCAGTACATTCGGACGCTGCCAAACAATCAGCGCTAGGGCCAAACGTGCACGTTCACCACCCGAAAAACTTTCACTCGGCGTATCCATACGTTCGCCACTAAAACCGAAACTACCCAAGAAAGAACGCAGGCTGGCTTCACTGATTTTTTTATCGGCAATACGTGCCAGCTGTAACATCGGACTGGCATTACCATCCAGTGCATCCATCTGATGCTGGGCAAAATAACCAATATTCAGTAGCTCTGAATCTTTACGCAGGCCCTGAATCAGTTTCAGGTCACCGACCAGCGATTTAATCAGCGTGGATTTACCTGCACCATTCATCCCGAGTAACCCGATCCGGCTGTTGGGCGTGATCTGTAAATTTACATTGGTAACAATCAGCTTGTCGCCATAACCAATATCGGCATGTTCCAGTTGCAATAACGGCGAACTCATTTTGGTCGGTTCGCGGAAACTGAAAGTAAATGGTGTATCGACATGGGCAGCAGATAGTTCCTGCATACGTTCCAGCTGTTTGATCCGGCTCTGTGCCTGTTTGGCTTTGGTCGCTTGTGCTTTAAAACGGTCAATATATTTTTGCAGATGCGCGCGGGTTTCCAGCTGCTTTTCATACGCCTGTTGCTGCTGCGCCAGACGTTCACTACGGGTACGCTCGAAAGTCGAATAGTTACCAGTATATAAAATGAGTTCCTGATTTTCGATATGTAAAATATGGTCGGTAATCGCATCGAGGAAGTCCCGGTCATGCGAAATCAGCACCAAGGTGCCTTCATAGGCTTTCAGCCAGTCTTCTAGCCAGAGAATCGCATCCAAGTCCAGATGGTTGGTCGGTTCATCGAGGAGCAGTAAGTCCGAGCGGCTCATTAAGGTACGCGCCAAGTTTAAACGCATACGCCAGCCACCGGAAAAACTTGAAACATCTAGTTGTGATTGATGTTCAAAGAAGCCCAGACCGGCCATCAGCTGTGAGGCTTTGGCAGGAGCTGAATAACCGGAAATTTCATCAAAACGGCCATATAAATGGGCCAGTTCTGCATCATCCAGTTGATCCGGCTGATCGAGTTTCTGCTGAATATCCCAGTATTCTTCATCGCCCGACAATACGAAATCAATCGCTTTCATATTCAGTGCTTTGATTTCCTGAGCCATATGCGCCACGGTCCATACCGCAGGTCGGGTCAGCGAACCGGTGTCCGATTCCATGCCACCGAGCAAGGCTGAAAACAAGGTTGATTTCCCGGCACCATTGACACCGGTTAGGCCAATTTTCCATCCTGGGTGTAACTGCATCGACGCTTTTTGAAATAAAACACGTCCACCGCGACGTATAGATAACTGGTCTAACTGAATCATTGAGAAATCAAAGCTAAGAAATAAGATGCGCCTATTCTAAAGGAAAGCCCTGTGAAAATGAAAAATCTTACCGGTTTTGCTGAAATGAGTGAGTTTTTCACCTCTGTCAATTGATCTGGGATAGACGCACTAGTTGAGTAAAAGCTCTATTTTATGCATGAACAGTGGTTTATAGTTCAGGCTGATGGAGCAAAAAATACCATAGAGTCAAATAAAAATGAAAAAGGGATGTTTAATTTTGTCGGCACTGGGTCTTTTGGTGTCGACTTCGACTCAAGCTAGAGTGAATGTCTGTGTTTTTGATTTGCTGGGGAAATCTGGTGAGTCTTACAAGCTGCTGGAGGAATGGGCGCTGGCAGCAAAAGGCTGGGGTGCCGAAACTCAGTTAAGCGCCTATCAGGATGAAGCCAAGGTCGATCAGGACGTCAAAGCCGGAAAATGTGATGCCTTCTATATGACCTCAATGCGTGCCCGGGCTTATAACAAATTTGCTGGATCGATTGATGCAATTGGCGGCGTGCCGAATAATGACATTGCCATGAAAGCCATCAGCTATGTACTGGATAAACGCAATAGCAAACGCCTGATCACCCAGATTGGCAAAGAAAAATTCGAAGTGGCGGGTATTGGTCAGATTGGCCCAGCCTATATTTTTGTTCGTGATCGTACTCTAAATAAACTGGAACAGGTCAAAGACAAGAAATTTGCCGTGCTGCATTATGACTATGCGCAAAAAATCATGGTCGACCGGATTGAAGCAGTACCGGTCATGTCGGAAATTTCCAATTTTATTCGCAAGTTTAATCAGGGCGAAGTGGATATTGTCGCTGCACCGGCTTATGCATTTAAACCGCTGGAATTACAGAAAGGACTAGGCCGTCAAGGCGCAATGATTAATTTTCCGGTGATTAATGTCACTGCTGATCTGATTATTCGTCAGGAAAAGTTTCCGGCAAGCTTTGCCGCACAATCCAGAAACTGGTTTGTGAAACAGTTACCGCGCAGCTTTGCCATGGTCAAGCGCATGGAAGCTGAGATTCCAAGCAAATATATTCTGAATCTAAGCCGTGAAGATCGTGTGGCCTACCAAAAGATTCTGCGTGATGGGCGGATCGATTTAACCAAACAGGGGATTTATGATCAGGGCATGATGAACGTATTGAAACGCGCGCGTTGTACGGTAGAAAGAACCAATTTTGAATGTTCGATTGGTGGCGAATAAATCTGAAATCATGTATATCTTTGTAACTATATCTGGGTAAATGTAATTATAAGAAAGCAGTTTTAAATATTAAGATATTGATATTTAAATATATATTTAAAAATAACTTAGGCAACTATTGCTGATTTATCTTTATAGGCCAAAATGCCGGTTTTAAATGGAGTAAATGCTCTATTTTTTTTAATTAAACTTGCTTAATATTTGTCCCGTGTACGGACACTCAGCGAATAACAAGATTTCAAAGGATAACTACAATGAAAAAAACACTCTTATCATTGGCTGCATTCTCTGCATTTGGTTTTGCAAGTGCGGCGCATGCAGAAAAAGTCGATATCTGTGTGTTTGACTTACTGGGTAAATCCGGTGAGTCTTTCCAGATGGCGCAAGAATGGGCACTGGCTGCAAAAGGCTGGGGCGCAGAAATCAATCTGATTGCCCGTCAGGATGAAGCGGTTGCCGACAATGACTTCAAGGCCGGTAAATGTGATGGTGTGTTTATGACAGCCATGCGTGCCCGTCAATACAATAAATTTGCTGGTTCTATTGATGCACTGGGCGGTGCCCCAAGTAATGCCATTGCCCAGCGTGCGATCAGTTTTGCTCTGGACAAACGTAATGCAGCGAAAATGGTCAGTAATATGGGCGGCAAAAAATACGAAATTGCCGGTATTTCACCGTTGGGTTCAGCATTTATTTTTGTTCGTGACAAGAATATCAATTCGATTGAAAAAGCCGCAGGGAAGAAATTCGCCGTACTCGGCTATGACGATGCCCAGAAAATCATGGTACAGCGCGTCGGTGCGCAGGCAGTGATCTCCGATGTTTCTAACTTTGTCGCCAAATTTAACAATGGTCAGGTGGATATGGTCGGTGCACCTGCTTATGCCTACAAGCCATTAGAAATCTATAAAGGTCTGGGTAATAACGGCGCAATGTTTAATTTCCCGGTACTGCATGTCACCTCTGATTTTGTGATTCGTCCGGAAAAATTCCCCGCAGGTTTTGGACAGAAATCGCGTGACTGGTTTATCAAAAACCTGCCAAAGAGCATGGGGATGATCAGCCGTCTGGAAGCGGGTATTCCGTCGAAATATAAAATGAATCTGAGCGCTGAAGATAAAACCAAGTATCAGAAAATGTTACGTGATGGCCGGATGGATATGACCAAACGCGGAATCTATGATGCCAGCATGATGTCGGTCTTAAAACGTGCACGCTGTTCTGTCGATAAGGCCAACTTTGAATGTTCAATTGCTGGCGAATAATCTGATTTTTAAAGAAAAAAGCTTAGATTGATCTAGGCTTTTTTTATGGCTGAACCAGGTCAGATCTGCCATTGTGCAGCGAATAAAATAGCTTAAGCTTGATTAACTATTAAATTCGCATGTTTTATATAAAAAACAATCACATGTGACTAAAAGTGCAATAACAAAAACAAGCGATAAGGAAATGAGGATGATGCATAGAGGATGGAAAGCACTGGCATTGGCTACGGCGACACTGGCTGTTTCAGGTCTGGCGCAAGCTAAACAGGTGATTTGCGTATTTGATCTGGTTGGTAAAAACGGTGATGTCTATAGTGTGATGAAAGACTATCAGTTGGCGGCCAAAAATTGGGGTGCAGATGTCGAACTGCGGGTGAATACCAATGAAGCGGTGGTTGCAGAAGATTTTAAAGCTGGAAAATGTGACGGCATTAGTGTGACCGGGATGCGTGGCCGTCAGTTCAATAATTTTACCGGTTCACTCGATGCTATTGGCGCGATTCCAGATCTGAATCTGGCAGTTAAAGTAATGCAGGGACTGGCCAGTCCGACCTTTGCCAAACATATGCTGCAAGGTAAATATGAGGTAGTCGGTGTCATTCCTGTGGGTGATGCTTTCCTGCTGGTGAACGACCGCAGTATTAATACCGTTGCTAAAGCCGCTGGTAAAAAAATTGCCGTACTTGATTATGATGAAGCACAAAAAATCATGGTACAGCAGGTCGGCGCACAGGCGGTGAGTGCCGATGTCACCAATTTTGGTGCCAAGTTTAACAATGGCCAGGTGGATATTATTGGTGCACCAGCAGCAGTATTTAAACCGCTGGAATTACATAAAGGTTTGGGTAACAAAGGCGCGATTGTGAATTATCCGGTGTTGCAGGTCACAGGCAATATCATTATCCGTCCAGATAAATTTCCGGCAGGTTACGGACAAAAATCACGTGAATGGGTAAGAAGTCAGTTACCGCGTGCCTTTGGTATTTTAGGGAAAATGAAAGCGGACATTCCAGCAAAATACTGGATGGATATTCCTGCTGCAGACAAACCGGGTTACCAGAAAATGATGAGGGATTCCCGAATTGACCTGACCAAACGCGGTGTTTATGACAAACGTATGATGAAATTGTTATGGCAATTCCGCTGCAAACAGAACCCGAAAAACTTTGAATGTGCCTTACAGGATGAGAACTACAAATAATCCTGATAAAATTACTCTGATTTGACTTTTAATCTGTAGAGACTGACCATATATTGAGTGTGCTATACTTAAATATGGTCTTTTCTTTTTAAAGACATTCCATTCAACAGAGGAATCCGCCATGAATGCCCAAGCGCTTGTGCTCACCGACAATGCCGCAAATAAAGTACGCCAGTTGCGTGACAGTGAAGGTAACCAAGACTTAATGCTCCGTGTCTATGTGACCGGTGGCGGCTGTTCAGGTTTCTCTTATGGCTTTAATTTTGCAGAAAGCCAGAATGAAGATGATGCAGAATTTGCCAATGGCGATGTTAAAGTCCTGGTCGATTCATTGAGTTATCAATATCTGGTCGGTTCGGTGGTAGATTATTTAGAAGGTCTGGAAGGTTCACGTTTTGTGGTACAAAACCCGAATGCGACCACGACCTGTGGTTGTGGATCTTCATTCTCGATCTAAATCCATGCACAAAAAAAAAGTCCTCTCAATGAGGACTTTTTTATATCTGGAAGAACGTTTAGCTATCCAGTTTTACCGCTTCAAGCAGGTCAAAGATCACGGTAGTGACATCCTGACTCAACTCGCGGTTATTGAAAATTTCATAGGCGCTAATGGTAATGTCGGTATCGCTTGGCAACAGACGCTGTTCTTCTTCGATCAGGTCATTGATCGGTAATAAGGTCTGTTTGATTTCCAGATGCAGAATATCTTTATATTCCAGATTTTCATCGTCGAGTTCAATCAGTTGTTCATTGAAATAAGGCAGCAAAATCGAATGAAGATAGGGTTGGATGTCCTCGATATCAAAGATTTCGATATCACGGGTTTCATCAATCGTACTAATGTGGTCATTTACTTCAATTAAAATATGGTAGTAACTCACACGAATCTCCAAAGATGGCCTGAACAATGTAGCCAATCACAATAACATGAAATCAGAATAGAGTGTTTTTTATAATACTTATACACTTAAATTAATTAGGGAATTCAAGCTGATCACTTAACGGTTATAAAGCAAGGTCTTGTCTGCAGGTCGCAGCTGGAAGTGTTGCAGATTCTGTTTACCCAGCACCGGATACATCAGTGCTTCCGGGTCATTATGGTGATACAGCCCCAAGGCATGTCCGAGTTCATGTGCCAGAGTCAGACGGAGATCATCTTCTGCATCAAACTGATAGACATGAATTTGATCACCCATAAACACGCCTTTATGAAATTCGCGGGCAGGGAAACGCTGTTGGGCTTGAATGATATTCTGCTGATGGTTTTGCAGACCATGTTGATGCATGGAAACATTCATATTAAAGGAACTTTGCTGTTCCTGAAGGTACTGAAGTTCCCGTTGAAAACTTTCCGATTTGCGCTGTAAAGCCAAAACCTCATATTCAATCTGCTCATGTTCATAAGCAGATAAATTTGGCTGACGGCGTCGTTGCTGTAAGGCCTGAAATTCACTATTCATCTGATCTCTTTGCTGGATCAGGCGTTGCTGCTGACTTTCCAGATGCTGATGGGATGCTTCCAGATTTTTGACCTGACGTTGATACTTGGCGTCATCTGCCAGCAACTGTTTTTCGACTTTCTTCAAGGCATCATAGTCTTGCTGGCGTTGATCATAGATCAGGTGAATACTCAGCCTGGCATTTTCATCATAGACCATCAAATCATCACGATTGCTTCCCTGATGCCAGATTTCGATCGCTTCCTTGCTCAGTTGAATGACTTGATCTTTACTTAGTCCAAAGCCTGAATCGACCTGATCAATTCGGAAACGTAAGCGTGTATCGAAAGGATGCGTCAAGCGATCAGCCAGCGAGTTATAGCGCAGTTGAGGATGGGTTTGGGCCTGCATATGTAGATAGGCAGACATGATCAATCCCACTACGAGCAGACAGAGCAGAAGACGCATATTTTTTATTTAAATGTCTATTTTTTAAAAATATAGCTTAATTTTAATGCCTTTCCCATGCTTATTTGCATCATCCTTCAGCTTTTGGATAAAGCCCTAATTCGGCCAAAGCCTGCTGCAAAATTTCAAGGCGGATCGCCGGATCTATACCATTTTGCATCTGCATATTGAGTGAAAATGCCACGATTTCAGCCTGCGGTGTTTCAACCCAGCCGGTGAGCCAGCCGACTTGCGGTTCCACATCCATGCCCCAACCGGATTTGACATATAGTCGATAAGCTTTCCGCTCCTGTAAAAATAACATGGCTTTGACTTGTTGCTGGACTTGAGGATCAAAGGCCAGTTGCTCTCGGGCCAACGCAGAAACAAATTGGACTTCCTGTTTTGGAGTAACTTTCAAAGGGCCTACCAACCAGAAGTTATCGACCTGTTGACCAATCTGCTGATTACCAAATTGGATGCGTTGTACTTCCTGTTGCATCAATTCAAGGCCAATGCGACGTGCCAGTTCCTGATACACGGGTACAGCAGAAGCTTGCATGGCTTCGCCGAGAGTCATGTCTTTTTCCCAGGCTGCAAAACTGCGTTTCTTGCCATCCCATTTAAAAATTTCATTGGTTGTGGCTTTGCCATGTTGCAGGCCAATCAGGGCATTGAGCATTTTAAAAGTAGAGGCGGGAACATATTCGGTATCTGCACGGCTTAAATCATTACCATAAACCTGTATCTGTTGACCACGCTGAATCACTAGAACACCCGCGCTTTGCGCCTGATCAAATAATTGGGCAATGGCTTGAGTCGATTGAGTCGAAGTGCTTTGAGATAGGAGAGATGAAACGGGCAGGCTACACGCTGTCAGGCCCAAGCAACTAAGTAAAGGCAGCAAAATCAGAATTTTCATGGGTTCAGGGTATTTTAATGTTGGATTTAACTTAAACAGCTTTTCCTGAAAATACGATCAAATTTTAGTAATTTTTATTTTATTCTTTTAAGTCGAGACATAAAAAAACCGCGCTTTCGCGCGGTTTTTTCAGTTAAAGCGACAAATTATTTTTTGTCATCTTTCACTTCAGTGAACTCAGCATCTACAACGCCGTCGTCCGCTTTTTGAGATTGACCTTCGCCGCCTTGGAATGCATTCGGGTCAAAACCTTGCGCACCACCTTGGCCTTGAGCAGCTTCATATGCACGTTGTGTAATTGGCATGATGATATTTTGCAGCGCTTCAGTTTTCGCTTTGATTTCTTCAACGTCATTTTCTTTAGTTGCAGCTTCAAGCTCAGAAACCGCAGTTTCGATTGCAGTTTTTTCGTCTGCAGTCACTTGCTCGCCAAGATCTTTTACTGCTTTTTGTGAAGAAGCAACTAAAGCATCCGCTTCGTTACGAGCTTTTGCAAGCTCTTCAAACTTACGGTCTTCTTCAGCATTCGCTTCAGCATCTTTGATCATTGCTTCGATTTCAGCATCAGACAAACCTGAGTTTGCTTTAATCTGGATCGATTGCTCTTTACCAGTGCTCTTGTCTTTCGCAGATACTTTCAAGATACCATCAGCGTTGATGTCGAAAGATACTTCAATTTGTGGCACACCACGTGGCGCAGGTGGAATGTCGCCTAACTGGAAGTTACCTAACAGTTTGTTTTGCTGCGCCATTTTACGTTCACCTTGATAAACTGAAATGTCTACAGCAGGCTGGTTGTCCGCAGCAGTTGAGAACACTTGAGATTTCTTCGCAGGAATCGTGGTGTTTTTCTCGATGATTGCAGTCAACACGCCACCCATGGTTTCAATACCAAGTGTCAACGGAGTTACGTCAAGTAAAAGTACGTCAGTTTTGTCACCTGAAAGTACCGCACCTTGAATCGCAGCACCTATGGCTACTGCTTCATCAGGGTTTACGTCTTTACGTGGCTCTTTACCGAAGAATTCTTGAACCTTCTGTTGAACCATTGGCATACGAGACTGACCACCCACCAAGATTACGTCAGAGATGTCAGAAGTCGAAAGACCTGCATCTTTAAGCGCAATACGGCAAGGTTCAATCGTACGAGCAACCAGGTCAGCAACTAGACCTTCAAGTTTTGCACGTGTTACGTTGATCACTAAGTGTTTAGGACCAGTCGCATCAGCAGTGATGTATGGAAGGTTGATTTCAGTTGCGTTTGAAGATGAAAGTTCGATCTTCGCTTTCTCAGCAGCTTCTTTTAAACGCTGTAACGCCAGTGGATCTTGCTTCAAGTTAAAGTTTTGTTCTTTCTTGAACTCTTCAACCAGGAACTCGATTAACGCGTTATCGAAGTCTTCACCACCTAGAAATGTATCACCGTTAGTCGACAATACTTCGATTTGCTGGTCGCCATCAAGGTCAGCAATTTCAATGATTGAAACGTCGAAAGTACCACCACCCAAGTCGTAAACCGCGATTTTACGGTCGCCTTCTTTTTTGTCCATACCGAACGCAAGTGCAGCAGCAGTTGGCTCGTTGATGATACGTTTAACTTCTAGACCTGCAATTTTACCTGCATCTTTAGTTGCTTGACGTTGTGCATCGTTGAAGTAAGCAGGAACAGTAATAACAGCTTCAGTTACGGTTTCGCCCAGGTAATCTTCAGCAGTTTTCTTCATCTTTTTCAAGATTTCAGCAGAAACCTGTTGTGGCGCCAATTTTTTGTCGTTGACATCAACCCAAGCATCACCGTTGTCAGCTTTGATGATTTTGTAAGGAACCAGACCGATATCTTTTTGTACCGCTTGGTCTTCATAACGACGACCGATCAAACGTTTGATCGCGAACAATGTATTTTTCGGATTCGTTACTGCTTGACGCTTTGCAGATTGACCTACCAGAATTTCGCCATCTTTATAGGCAATAATAGATGGAGTGGTACGCGCGCCTTCAGCGTTTTCGATTACTTTAACTTTGTCGCCTTCAAGTACTGCAACACATGAGTTTGTAGTACCTAAGTCAATACCAATGATTTTAGCCATTTGGATGTTTCCTCTAAAATTTTTTTGTGATTTACACTTGTTATCCGATATGAGAGCCGTTCGATTTTTTTCAAGTAAAATTTTTGAAAAATTTCACAAACTCCCGAATTTATTTGGCTTAAGCGCCGACCATCACCATGGCAGGACGCAATAAGCGACTGTTAAGCGTGTAGCCTTTTTGCAAAACAGTCCCAATTTCATTTGCTTTGGCATTTGGATCAATCCCGACTGCCTGATGCAGGTCAGCATTGAAACCGTTGTTGGTATCCACTGCCACAACCCCAAATTTCTCCAAGGTATGCAATAAAGATTTAAGGGTCAGTTCAACACCTTCACGCAATGGTGTTTGCTCTTCACCTGCAGCCACAATGGCACGTTCCAGATTGTCGACTGTTTCTAGAAGCTCTTTAGAGAACTTTTCCAGAACTGTATCTTTATGCTTTTCAGATTCACGCTGAATACGTTCAACACTCTTTTGTGCTTCATAAACTGCATTGGCGGTACGGGCTTTTTCTAACTTTAAATCACCTTCAAGCTGCGCAATCTGCTCTTGTAAAGACTCAACGGAAACTTCAGCCTGCTCGGTTTCAGCTTGAGTTTGCGCTGTATCTTGTTCCGCTTGCTCTTGCTCAAGTTGTTGAGCTTGCTCGTTTTGCTCAGTCGCCATTGATTTACTCCGTTTAAATGGGTTCTTAAACATGTACAGTCCTTAGGCCTCAGTGTTCACTGCGTTTATGCTGAACTGCCATGGTTGTGAAGTTCTTGATTACCTAAAGAAATCGGGGCAGGGTGTAAAAATTCAAGCGTCGACCCAGATTAAATTTAAGATTTATACAAAATACTGAATCCAGCGGATAGCAGAACAAGCTATTCAGAACACAACAGCAGGATAGGATGAGAATAAAATACACGGACATCAGCAGCGATGAATCCGAATTTTGAACTGAATAGATTTAATTCGCGACTAAATCTAAGAATTAAGTATTTGAAAATAAACATAAAAAATGAATAATCGTATTTTTGAATCAAATTAATAATTTTAATCCGTTTTAAGTATTGGTAAAAAAATTGCATCATACTTCTATTAACAGCGACCTTGTTCAGAGGAGAGAGCCGAACCGGGTTGCTGTTGCCCTATTTTAGAGTTGCTTTTTTCAAGCTGAGTATCCCCAAAACTCAGCTTTTTTTTGCCTGTTTATTTATTAGACATAAAAACGATTAATATCTAAGCAATAAAGTCTTTCACAATAGATGAACTTTTGATTAATATTTATTCCAGATTCTATCGCTGTAGTTTCTTCTTATTTTGAAATGTGTTTTCGTGGCTTATCCTGTTCTTTAGATAAGCCTTTTTTTGTCCAGAATTTACCTTTTTTGAATTTGTTGGAATCAGTCGTCTCTATTTTAGCGGTTTGTAAGATAAAATTTACAGCTTGGATAGTGAATGTCCGCTTCATGAGAGCAAGTTGATTCGATAGGATAATTTGTGTAGAGAACAGGATGTTCTGGTTGAATTGCTGAGAAGCATAAGCGAAGTGGAAGTTCGTTTAACATAACCCTCTGCAAAGGCCCTAAAGAAATTTTCTTTAGGGCCTTTGTCTATCTGGCAGCTACCTTTTTCATTAAAAAAGCCCAGTCTGGGCTTTTAATAGAGAGGGTGATTCAAGTCTTAGTCACGACGATCGCGTGAACGTTGTTCCTGATGGCGTCGGTTGTCATTCCAGCGTTGATTAGAACGATTTTGCTGGACTTTTTTACTGCGCTGATCTGTTGCACGTTTACGCTCCAGATCCTGACGACGCTTGCGTTCTGCTTCTGCCTGTTTTTGCCGTTGCGTCATGATATTTTTACGTTGCTGTTCATGGCGCTGCCGTTCCAGTTGGCTTTTACGTCGATCAAGCTCTAACTGTCTTTTATGATCCTGCTCCCAATTGCGACGTTGTAATTCCTGTTTACGTCGATCCAGTTCAATGCGTTTGCGTTGCTGTTCATATTCCCAGCGTTGCCGCTCATAGCGACGATCTTGTTCATAACGCCGGTCCAGTTCATAGCGACGGTCATAACGCTGATCATAGCGGCCATCATAATAGCCACCATCTTCAGGAAATGCGACGCAGCCTACAGCTAAAAATGCAGTCGCCAAAGACAGAGCTATAATTTTGCTAGCCATAGGCATCCTCCCGATTTGTAATAAAAAATATACTTAAGCTCGCAAAAGTACGTCAAAAATAACCTTTAAACGGTCAATGACATCTTTTATAAATGAGGGTAACGTATCGAGTAGAAGCTATATGTACATTGATATTAAGACTTATATAAGAATATGGTCACTGAAACGCTAATCGTGTAGAAACTATGAAGAATTAAGAGAATAAGGACTAAAAATAATGACTGTGAATCCTCCGGTTCTGAAAAGTGTGATGGAAAAGGGACAAGGGACGGCAGCGCGTATGCTGGACCGCTTACCTGGCATTGCACAGGAAGCATTAGTTAAGGCTCTGGATTATCCTCATGTTTATCCTGATTTAGATCCATTGGTTAAATGCCTGATGGCCATCCAGATAAAACAGGGGCATAGCAGTTTTATCAGTGAGGATCTGGCTCATTCGCGCACATTGTTTGATGCACGCATGAAAGCGATCGCGGCTAAACCAACTACTGTCAAAGTCATCGAAGAGCTGCGCCTGCCTTTGCAAAGTGGCAGCATCTTTGCCCGGCATTATCATCCAGCTCCACAAAAGAAGTTGCCGATGGTGATTTTTTATCATGGCGGTGCATTTATGGTGGGCGGTCTGGACAGCCATGATGAATTCTGTCGCTTGCTGGCAGTACATGCCAAAGTGCAGGTGCTAAGCGTGGCTTATCCGCTGACGCCAGAATTTAGCCCCTTGCAGATGGTACAGGTTTGTGAAGATGCCTTGGCTTGGGCACATCAGCATAGTAAGCAACTAAAAATCTATAAAAATCGTATTGCCGTAGCAGGGGACAGTGCGGGCGGAAATCTGGCTACTGTGGTGGCACAGCGCAGTGCAGGTAAATCTTATGCCGCACGAGCACAGCTTTTGCTTTATCCGGCGGTCGACTTTAAAAGTCGCCATCCTTCTTTTTATGCCTATAAAGATGGACTGGTACTTTCGGAACAGGATATTGATCTGGTGACCTTAATGTATGCCCAAACCCATCAGATTGAACTGGATGATCCGCTGATTTCACCCACCTATGGTGAATTGCAAAACTTGCCGCCAAGTTATGTGATTACTGCACGTCATGATGTCCTGCATGATGAAGGTTCAATCTATGCACATAAACTACGTCAGAATGGCGTGAGTGTTCATTATCATGAATATACCGATCAGGCACATGGTTTTATTAACCTGACGCCGATCTCCCGCCGTGCCAAAAAATATGTGATTGAGATCAGCAAAAATTTCCGCAAATTTTGGGACAAAAATAGGGTGTGTTGACACTTTTAGCTTAAAAAAATAGCGAAGTAGTAAAATCAAATCGCCAAACCCAATTTTACTATTCGCTATGCCTCGTAC
>NZ_JAMXXS010000035.1:0-28596 GCF_024129595.1 Acinetobacter lwoffii
TTAGTTTTTGTTCGTTCATCATGTTGCCTGACTCCGTTGTGAATATGAACATAGCAAATTCAGGCAATTACACAATTTAATTTACAGTCTCTTTATACTTTCACACCCTAATGTAGATGACAAACATTTCAATTCAGAATTTAATATTAATTTATACTTCTCTAATTTACCACTAGACTCTCTAACATCTGCTTCATATAAATATTTTTTTTCTTTTAGAATATAAGAAAAATTATCACCCGCTAATATATTTACATAATCACTCTCTAAATTAGCAGATGAAGAGTCTACTACTGGAGCTTCAACAACTAAATTTGATAATTTGTTATATATAAATAAATTAGAGCTAAATTTTTTATAAGGTCTTTTTACATAATCTATTTCGCTGAATTCTCGTGTTCGAAAAGCCACTATTTTTTCATCTTGATAGAGTATTTTTAAATCAACACTAGACTTCAAAGGTACTGTACTTTTAAATAAATAATATTCTTTTTGATTATTTAAGACCTCAATACCATAAATTTTAAGGACGTAATTCCCACCAGAATATTTTTTATTTTTATTTCCATAATCAATTAAACCTAACTTTAAGTTATTATTTAATTGAGAGAATTCACCAAAATGATCTAAAAATAAAACTGGTTCATTAATCTGTATAGCACTCTGCTGATAATCGTTCCAATCTATATTTTTAGAATGACATGATAATGAAAAAAAACTACCAATTATTACCAGAAATTTAATTATTTTCATATTTCAAAAAGCCTAAATTAATTTTGTTAGAAAAAAAGGAATAGGATCAAATCTTCCTTGTAAACCTTTACCCAACAATGGCGAACTTCTCGTCTCAAAATGCAAATGTCCACCCTTTGATATAGTAGTCATTCCACTCGCATTTCCACTAGACCCTGTTTTACCTAAAACTGTCGTAACATCCACAGCATCTCCCTTTTCAACATTTATAATAGATAAATGAGCATAAAAAAAATAAATAAAATTGCTATTTATAATTTTTTTTAATGCATATTTTTTTTGTTGTATAGGCAGATCATCAATATTTACTTCTAATACAACAATTTTACCATATGGCCCTCCACTATCCTTTGCGACAGCAATAATGCCACTACATACTGCAAAAATATTTGTACCTGAGTCAGCAGCTAGATCTATACCTTGATGATTTCTTGTACCTCCATTTCTAACCTTCCCAAAGGTGGCACTTTTGATATTTGCAAGACCAGCAGTTCTTAACTTATTTACTGATAAAGGATCTACCCATATTTCACTTCCTCCTACAGTTTTATTTTCTTGTACTTCTTTACTTGAGATTGGTGTTGGTGTTGGTGTTGGTGTTGGTGTTGGTGAAGAAGCTTGTCCTAATAAAATTTTTATTGTTTCCTCTAAAGATAAATTCGCCCCGGAAGTTTTTGATTTATCCAGTACATAATCATAAATATTAATATGTGCATCAATATAAGCTCTTAACCATGCTCCATAGGCAGCTTTTGCATCATCATTATATCTTTTCAAATAATCTGAAGCTCTTTGTTTACCTTTACTTCCAAATTGTGCAAATAATAAATTTTTCGCTCTTTCTTGAGAAAAACTATTCTGTATGAATGACCTAGTACCGCCTGCTCCTTCATGATGTAATAGATAAGCAAGTTTCGCGATTGAACTTGGTTCTGTTAATTTTTGATAAGGTAATTTTGACCATTTAAAGTTAACAACTGCATAAGCTGCTGCTGCATCAATAGAGAATTCAGGATTGAATCTCAGACTGAGAAGTTGCTTCTCAGTAAGTTTCTTAATTTTTGAAGCATATTGCCCTATTAAAGTATCTTGATTTTTACAAATTTCAAGCCACGTACCTTTTAAAAATTGTGTTAATCCAGCAGCATTTGTACTTGCATTAAAACTTTCCGGATCCCATTCACCATTACTTTTTTTTGCAGCCTCAGCATGGATTAAAGCTGCGAGGCTATGAGGTGTAAACCCATGACGCCTTGAAGCATCTATAACAAATTTTCTATATTTATTATTTACTGTATTTAGAATAAAGTTCTCTTCTGTAAATTGACTTGCAATTATATGAGTACTATTACCCAAATCAGTCCTTTTTTGATCGTTTCTTGGTTCGGGTAAAATTATAGATGATTGACTAGTATTTTGTTCATCTCCTCCCCTTATAATTGGCTCTGCTAAATTTTTTAATGATTTTTTAATTTCATCAACTTTCTGCTGGACTATACCTGATTTAGGATAGTGAGTACCTGAAACCTTCATTTGCCTTGAAGTCAACCTTAAAACTTTTTTCCCTATAGGTAAACTTTTATAATTAGCTATTAAATCAAAGGTACCTTTAATATTTTTATAATAAACTTTTAGTCCCTTTGAATGATCTAAAATTTCTAAATCATAGATCACACCATCTTTGAAAACTATGTCATTTGACTTACCATCATATTCTAATTTTACAATACCTTTTGGGATTAACTTAAAGGACAAATCTAATAATATAATTCTTAAAACTACTTCAGCATTAATCTTATCTGTTTTACTAATATATATTTTTTGACCTATTTTTATTTTATGAATAGCAGAACTATTTAACTCATTAAGTTCAGCTATTTTTTTTACAGTAATATTAAATTTTCTTGAGATACCCCATAATGTATCTCCTTTTTTTACAATATAATAATTCACAGAGAGTACCTTTATAATTATTTAATGTCTTCTAACTGAATTCCATGCTCTCCCACATCAAATTCATCTTCTATATCAGTTACTTTAGTTTCCAAATCTTCAAAGATACTTGACCATTGATTAAATCCAACTAATGCTTCATAAGCTAATGATTCTTCAAAAATAGATAATTGAGTCTTACCATTCAAATCAGTTTTACTTTCCCACAAGATTTCCTTATTTTTGGGTGCGAACATAGTTACCTGTGCACCTTCAATGCCTTTACCACCTAAACTACTGAATAAAAAATCTACAGCGTAGGGGCCAGCTTTAGGTAACTCAGGAATTTCATAGAAAATTTTAGCCCCTCCTATAAAACTATGCTGCCCTGCCTTACACTCAAATTTCCCACCAGTTGTGACCATTACTCCACCACCATTGATCTTAATTTGAGACCCTCCAGCGGTCAGTACGATCTCCTTCGGACTGGTGATTTCGATCTTGTCTTCAGTCGAAATAAGCTTGATTACCTTGCGGGCAATCGCTTCAATCGCATCATCTTGGGCTTGTAGTTCAATTTTTCCTTGAGCAGCATAGAGACTCGCACCCTCTTGAGCAGCAAATAAACTGATCTTGTCCTGTGCATGAGCAACTAAAGATTTCTGTGTGGATAAATGAATATTATTCCCGGCACTCTGATTGATTTGCTGATCAGCGGATAAATGAATATTTTCATTTGTGCTCAGTGCAATCGTTTGGGGGGCAGTTAATAACATCACGGCCTGTTTAAATGCGGCAGCCTTGGCTTGATCTTCAGCTTCAATCTGACTCAGAAACTGTTTTAAACTATCAAAAAATTGCAGCGGATCAGTCTGCTGTTGTTCAGCAATATCACTCAAGGCTTTACTATGATTGAGATTCGATTCAAGCTGTTCTTTGACTGAGTCAGCCTCCAAGTGATTGCCTGCGGCTGAATCTTGCCGATAAGTGGAAATTAATAAGCCTTTTCCTGCACGTATGGCACCCCACTGATCCGTCCTTAGTTCAAACCCTTCTCCTCGACCTTCGCTGCTTTCACTTTCTTTGGGGTGACTTAGATTTCCCAGATTGAGCTGGCTGGCTGCATGACTACTTTGCAGCTGCACACTAATCTGTTCAGGGGTATCATCAAAACGAAGCTGGTTAAAACCTTCGCCATCGACCTCCTGAGAACGGATGCCACTGAGTTTTTTGGTCGCAGGAAGCTCTCCTTTCGCATCAAACATGGTCGGATGCCGTTCTGCTTCATGAATTCGTCCCACCACAAAGGGCCGGTCGATATCACCTTCAAAGAAGTCAATCACTACAATTTCGCCAATTCGCGGATGCAACCTGATGCCATAGCCCTCACCCGCCCAAGGGGTCAAAACATCCACCCAGGCAGAATCACTATCATTGTCATTGCTGCCTGCACCGCCATCATGCTGATGATCCTCGCTTCGGGTAAATAAAAAGCGAACTTTCACTCGTCCCCAAGCATCAACATGAATGGTTTCCCCCTCAGGCCCGACCACCCGAGCGCGTTGCGGATAAGCTGCCGGACGATGAACCAAAGGCTGATATTCGGGGATTACTGCAATATCACGGCGCACAATATATAGCTCATTGGCCTGCCGCTCTTGTTCCGGTATCTGCCAAGTGCTTTTATCGAGTAAACTGTCCAGCTGCAATAAAATATCTTTGGGTAAATTATTCTGGTTATAAAAACGCTTCGCTAAAATCAGAAATTCACGCTCATTGGCCGGATGCTGATCTATTTCAGGATGATCTTGTAATTCAAACCAGTAACCAACTTGTGCATCACGCACACTACTGCTCGCTTTGAAATATTTGGACTGCAAAGTATGATAATCATTGAGCTGCTGATTGAGTCGATCCAGTTGTGCCCTACTAGATGCCGTCGCCTGATCCTCGCCATTCAAGTCAGCTGTCCATGCCGGACTGATACTCCAGGCATCTTCAAGCTGAAGAGCAGCATTTTCCTGAACACCACTGTGCTGATGATTGCTCCATAATGGCTGACTTTGGTCCTGAGCGAGTTGCTGGGCGTGCCAGCGCTGGGTCTGGGTGCTGGTCGGATTGAGCTGGCGTACTGCAATCAGACTGGTCATCGTATCCAGCTGTTCAGTGGCATGACTGCGATGAAAGCGAATTGAACGTCGTTTTAAAGCTGAAAAATATTGGGAATGATCTATCAATTTTAAGCACTGCGCTTGGATTTCACTGGTCGACAAGGGAACCATCAATTGCTTTTCATCAATTAGCCAGTTAACTCCTTCGCTACGCCATAAGCGGGTCAGAAAATCATAATCCGATTCATTGGATTGCATCACAAAAGGCCGGGCATCATAGTCCCGACTGAGTCCTGTCAAATCCAGGCTGAGACTGGCCGCAAAGAGTGCGCTTCTGTTTTGCCATTCACTAAACAGAATCTCACTGATCTCGCGCACGGTCTTGTTCATGAAGACCCGACTATTACGACGCTTCTGCCAGAGTACAGTCGCATCATTCAGCGTCAGTTTATACAAGGTTAAAGCACCATCACTTTGCCCCTGACTGGCGGCAGTAATAATACCCGTGGTCCGAAAAAGTTCACCGTGGTCTGTGACCTGATCAACTGCGACCCGACATCCAATAAACTGTTTCAAGGCGATATGCGCGTCAGTGGAAAGACAGATCAGTTCCGCCTGCAGGCCGTGATTGATCTGATGCTGGCCTTCAATCCGCTGAATAAAGACCTGCTGATTTAAGGGAGGATATGAAAACTGCAGATGCAGGGCGCGATGCTGCAGCTTAAGCCCGAGCTGCTCCAGCAGCATATGAATAGGTTTTGGCATTTTATCGTTATAGTTTTAAGCTTTATTATTGTGCGGCAAAGTTTAGGAAAAGTTACCCACTTCGTCCAGCTCGCGATGTATTTCACATAATTAAGCCTTTAATTTATAACCACGCAACTGCAAATATGAAATAGCAGGATGCAAACACTCATCAAGAATTGTGCTCAATATTTCCTATTTTTCTCATGATTCAGGCTAAAACTTGCTGCTACACTAACTCAAATCTCATTTTTCAAGGCCAAGGACATGCTGGAACTTCCTTCTAAACTCCCGGATTTGGGTGTGACCATTTTTAGCACCATGTCCGCCTTGGCTCAGAATCTGGGAGCCTTGAATCTTTCTCAGGGATTTCCGGACTTTGCCGCACCTCCTACCTTGATTGAAGCATTAAACCGGGCCAGCCAGAATGGATTTAACCAATATGCTCCGGGTGATGGCCTGCCAGTCTTGCGAGATCTGGTCGCAGATCTGTATCAACAGCGCGATCAGCTGAATATTGATCCTGTCGAGGAAATCACCATTACGCCTGGGGCGACGATTGCGATTTTTTGTGCGATTCAGGCTACGGTGTGCACCGGTGAAGAGGTGATTATTTTCGATCCGAGCTATGACAGTTATGGCCCTGCGGTACAACTGGTGGGTGCAAAGCCAGTGCATATTGCTTTGCAGCATCCTGATTTTTCTGTGGACTGGAATCAGGTCAAAGATGCGATTAATGAGCGTACCCGCATGATTATCGTGAATAGTCCGCATAATCCCAGCGGTAGTATCTGGTCCAAAGCTGACTGGCAGCAACTGATTGAGTTGATTCGTGAACGAAATATTGTGGTGCTGTCTGATGAAGTCTATGAACATCTGGTTTTTGATGGCATTCAGCACTATTCGGCCCGGTCATTTCCAGAGCTTCGTGAACGCAGTTTTGTGATTGGTTCCTTTGGTAAAACCTTCCATGTCACCGGCTGGAAAACCGGATTTTGTATTGCTGCACCCGCACTGATGAAAATGTTCAGACAGGTTTATCAATTTGCCAGTTTTTGCGGTGTGACGCCCGTTCAGGTCGCCCTGGCGGAATATATGCAACTGCATCCTGAACATATACGCGAACTGTCCCAGTTCTATCAAAATAAACGGGATTTGTTTAACTCATCCATTAAAACCTCACGCTTTAAATGGACACCTTCGCAAGGAACTTATTTTCAAAACCTGGATTATTCGGATATTCGGCCTGAGCTGGATGATCTGTCCATGTGTCATTTTCTAGCGGAGCAACATGGGATTGTTGCGATTCCAGTCTCCGCGTTCTACCAGCATCCTCCTGCAGATTTACGCCTGCTCAGGTTTTGCTTTGCAAAAAAAGAACAAACCTTGATCCAGGCAGGTCAAATTCTTTCAAAGGTTTAACTCATTTTTTAACTAAAAATCTCATAAAATAAATGCCTTAGTTACTTAAAAGCTAAGGCTTTTTTTTATATTCTGCCGAATAATAGCTGCATCAATAAATAGATGATAATTCAATCACAGGATGTCGCATGGCACAGCACTCACTGATTCATCAACAGAATTTATGGAAAGCCTTTCTGGTTTTTTTGTTGCCATTAATTGCGACCAATATCCTGCAAAGTCTCTCCGGCACGATCAATACGGTTTTTGTGGGACAAATGCTTGGGGTCAATGCAATTGCTGCTGTTGCCGTTTTTTTTCCGATCCTGTTTTGTCTGATGGCTTTTGTGATTGGTTTGTCCGCCGGTTCTACCGTATTGATTGGACAGGCTTGGGGTGGAAAAAATATAGAAAAAGTGCGCTGTGTGGTCGGCTCAACTTTATTTATGACCTTGATTGGCGGCAGTTTGATTGCGCTTTTCGGGGTGATTTTTGCTGAGAATATTCTTTTGGCGCTCGGCACAGATCCGGATGTGATGCATTTGTCCTTACCCTATGTGCAATGGATGCTGGCGGGTAGCCCCTTAATTTTTATCTATATTATTTATACCTCGATCTTGCGCGGCGTTGGCGACAGTACCACGCCCCTGTTTGCTTCCGCACTTACCATTGGGGTGGGTTTGGTGGTGACACCGGTCCTGATTGCCGGTTATTTTGGCTTTCCTAAAATGGGCATTATCTCGCCGGCGATTGCCACTATTCTGGGAAATCTGGCGGTCCTATTGTTTTTAATCCTGTATTTGAATTATAGGCAACATCCGCTCAAGCTGGACTGGGCCTTATTAAAAAATATTCGTCATCAGCCACAGTTGAGCAGAATGATCTTGAAACTGGGGGTTCCTACTGGTGTGCAAATGGTCACGACTTCAGTTGCCGGACTGGTGATTGTCGGACTGGTCAACCGCTATGGTGCAGAAGCAACAGCGGCCTATGGCGCGGTCAATCAGGTCTTAAATTATATTCAATTTCCTGCTTTGTCGATTGGGATTGCCGCGTCTGTATTTGGTGCTCAAGCGATTGGCGCAGGTAAATCGGATCTGCTCAATAAAGTTACCCGGACTGCGCTGAGTATGAATATCCTGTTTACCGGCGGTCTGGTGATTCTGGCTTATTTGTTCTCCAAATATTTGATGGCCTTATTTATTACCGATCCTAAGGTTGTAGTACTGGGACAACAACTGCTATTTATTGTGCTGTGGTCAATCCTGTTTTTTGGTGCCAGTGCCATTTTTGCTTCGATCATGCGCTCAAGTGGAACGGTGACCATGCCAATGCTGATCAACATTTTTGCCATTCTCTGTATTGAAGTTCCTGCAGCTTATCTGTTTAGCCGATGGTGGGGTCTGGAAGGTATTTGGTATGCCTATGCATTGGCCTTTGTCAGCCTGTGTATTTTGCAGGGACTGTATTATCAGTTTGTCTGGAAGAAAAAAACGGTTGAAGCGTTGATTTAGATGCAGGATTTTGTATGCCTAGAGCATTACAGTATCTAACACTCTCATTTGCAAAAAATTAGACCCTAGTACAGCGATAAAAAAACCCGCTTTCACGGGTCTGTTTTGCAATTTTTTAAGCAGATTTTTTCTTCTTTTTGCCAAACTGGGTCGCCACTGCAGTGACATGCTGATAACCAGTCGGCAAGATCCGCTGAATCAGGTCAATCGCTTTGGCATCATTACCGATCAGCAGACGGCGCTTGTCTTTTTGTACCGCCTCCAGAATTTGACGGGCAGCTTCTGCAGGTGGACAACGCAATAGTTTATTAAAATTACGAGCTGATTTTTCCGGATTCATACCTAAAGTCAGCAGACTGTTATTCATTTTTGCCGCATTGGCAATATTCGTACGGATCCCGCCCGGATGTACACAGAGTGCACTGACTCCGCAATTTTCCAGATCCAGTTCCTGACGCAGGGATTCAGTGAAACCACGCACTGCAAACTTGGTTGCATTATAGGCAGACTGGGTCGGTTGTGCGGTTAAGCCAAATAGACTAGAAATATTAATGATATGACCATCACCGGTTTTCTTGATCAAAGGTAAGAATTCTTTGGTTCCGTAAACTACGCCCCAGAAATTGATTCCGACAATCCATTCTAGTTCTTCATAAGACGCCCCTTCAACGGTTGAACCCAGCGCAACGCCAGCGTTGTTAAAGATCATATTGACACTGCCATGATCCTTTTCGACCTGTGCCGCCCAATTACGCACCTGTTCCAGATCAGCCACGTTCACCTTCTGGATAGTCACACGAACATCAGTCCCTTGGAGTAATTCCACGGTTTGCGCCAGACCTTGTTCATTGATATCACTCAGCGCCAAGTGACAACCCTGCTGAGCCAGTAATACCGCCAGTTGCTGGCCAATACCTGAACCGGCACCGGTAATCGCAGCGACTTTATTGTTAAAATTTTTCATTCAATTTCCTTATGTAAAGAACTGCCATTCCATGACAGCAGGATCTTGTTCTGTTGTTTCAGGAGCTAGCACAGATCCTCAATATAGTTTTGACAATATATATTGTCAATAATTATCCCATATCCTTAGAGGCCAAATTTCAGGGCAGCATTTCCATATAGGTCTAAGCGTGATTTATTGTTAAGATATTCAAAATCTTCATGCAGATGAGCACACAGGCCTTATGACCGATTCAATCGACTCAGCAGCAAAATCACGACCCGCCAAAACCAAGGAACGTCAGTTTAAAGGCCTGTCGATGGCTGAACGGCAGCAGGCACGTCGTGAAAAGCTCATCGAAGCCGGGATTGAAGCCTATGGTAGTTATGGTTTTTTTTCAGTTACTGTCAAAGATATCTGCAATGAAGCCAAACTAACCGAACGTTATTTTTATGAATCCTTCAAGAAAAGCGAACATCTGTTTCAGACCATTTTCCTAAAACTGATTGATGAACTGCAACAGAATGTCATGCAGGCCATGATGCAGGCCTCGACAGATCCGAAAAAAATGATCGAAGCCGGTTTGAGTGCGCTGCTCACTACCCTGCGTGACAATCCGCGCATGGCACGGATCATTTATATTGATGCCATGCTGGTGCAGGAACTGCATAATCAGGCCACTATTCATGAAACCATGTCACGTTTCGATCGGATGATTCATGCTTTTGTCATGTTGATGATGCCGCAGTTAAATCGTAGTGAGCAGGAAATTTCACTGGTGTCGACCGGTTTAAATGGCTATGTCACCCAAATTGCTATTCGTTGGGTGATGAGTGGTTTTAAGCATTCGCTTGAGGAAGTTTTATCGTCTTGTAGTGTGGTTTTTTTGACGCTGCTCGAGTCATTTTCCGAGAAAAAATAGCTGTTAAATCCTGTGCTTAATAGGCTTTCCTACATTTACCAGTCAGTTGCAGATTTATGCTGTACTACGGAAATGAGTAAAATTAATTTATGATTTTTTAACAAGTTTCTGCGCTATATTTGTCACAAATTTTTGCGAATATCAGCAGTTTTTCCCTTTCTGCAATGATACTGTCATAATTAGTCTTTGTAATAAGCCTGTCATAAATATAAAACGGTTCACCGTTTACATGAAATAGGGTATTGCGTTGTGAAAGATGACTACATATTAATCGTCGATGACGAACTCCCGATTCGGGAAATGATCCATACCTCTCTGGATATGGCCGGTTTTCAGTGCTTACAGGCAGAAGATGCCAAGCAGGCGCATCAGATGATTGTGGATCAGCGTCCGGCACTGATTTTGCTGGACTGGATGATGCCGGGTGGTGTCAGCGGTGTGGACCTGTGTCGTCGTCTGAAACGTGATGAAAGCCTGTCAGAAATTCCGGTGATCATGCTCACAGCGCGCGGTGAAGAAGACCATAAAGTACAAGGTCTGGATGCCGGTGCCGATGACTACATGACCAAGCCATTCTCGACCCGAGAACTGGTCTCCCGGATTAAGGCGGTACTGCGCCGTGCCAATGCCCTGAGCGGCGAAAAAACCATTGATGCCAATGGCCTGATTCTGGATCCGGTCAGCCAGCGGGTCAATTTTGGCAACAACATTCTGGAAATGGGGCCGACTGAATACCGTTTACTGGCATTCTTCATGACCCATCCGGAACGTGCCTATACCCGTGCGCAATTGCTGGATCAGGTGTGGGGCGGTAACGTTTATATTGAAGACCGGACCATCGATGTGCATATCCGCCGTTTGCGTAAAGTGCTGGAACCTTATGGTGTAGACCGTTTTGTACAGACCGTTCGCGGAACAGGCTATCGCTTTTCGACCCGTTCAGATGTCGCTTTAGGTTAATATCTTTTAAGGTAAATCTTGTTTTATGTATGAACCCTACCCTGTCCCCGAACTGGCACGTGAACACAAAAGAATCCGTTACAGCAGTTTATGGGATTTTGCGAAGCAGGATTTACGCCTACTGGCTTTTTTCCTAATTATCGCCAGCTTTATCGGTTTTGGGATTGGGTATTTCTGGATTTGTATCGTAATTGCCTTCGTGGCATTCTTTGCGACCCAAATGCGTTCCTTATATCTGGTCAATGAATGGATTTCCAATCGCCCTTATGATGTTCCACCGAATATTGGCGGGATTTGGGGTGCGCTACTTTTCAATGTTTATCGCGCCCAACGTCAGGAACGGATTGTTCAGGCGGAAATGGTCGAACTGATCGACCGTGCCCAGTCTTCACTGGTGGCCTTGCAAGAAGCTGTGGTGCTGCTTGATGAAAACCAGCAGATTGAATGGTGGAATCCGGCGGCTGAACGTCTGCTCGGAATCTCCAGTGATGACCGTCGCCGTAATATCCTGACCTTGCTACGCCAACCAAGCTTTATCGAATACTATCACCATATTGATGAATCTCCGGACGGCCTGAAAATGCGTTCTTCGCTGTTTGAAGACCATTATGTACAGGTCAAAATGACCCGTTTTGGCGGAGAAAGCCGGGTACTGGTCGCTTATGATGTGACCCGGATGCACAATCTCGAACAGATGCGAAAGGATTTTGTCGACAATATTTCCCATGAACTGCGCACGCCTTTGACCGTGCTCAGTGGCTATATTGAAACCTTTACCGATCAGGAAGATATCAATCCACGTTGGAAACGCGCTTTTGATCAGATGCAGTCGCAAACCCGACGCATGAATGCACTGGTCAATGACCTGCTGCTGCTGTCACGTTTGGAAAATGATAAAAATATTGCCAAAAACCAGATCATTGAAATGCCGAGTCTGATGAATCAGCTATTCGATGATGCCCAAGCCTATAATATTGATTATGGTCATACCCTGAATCTGGATATTGACAGCCATTGCGATCTGATCGGTTCAGATATGGAACTGGCCAGCGCTTTTAGTAATCTGATCACCAATGCCATTAAGTACACACCTAAAGGCGGTACCATCACTATCGGCTGGCATGATGATGGTGAATCGGCCTATTTTGTGGTGCAAGATAACGGTATCGGCATTGATCCCAAACATCTGCCACGTCTGACCGAGCGTTTTTACCGCATCGATTCAGACCGCAGCCGCCGTACTGGCGGTACCGGTTTGGGACTCGCGATTGTCAAACATGTGCTGATGCAACATCAGGCACATCTGGAAATTGAGTCCAAGGAAAACCAAGGTTCCACATTTAAGGTAGTTTTCCCCAAAGAGCGTCTCAGCTTTCCAGAATAAGATAACCCTCAAAAAAGGTGCCATCGGCACCTTTTCTTTTAAGCGTTTAAAAGCTGATCTGTTTTTCTTTGGACAGTGCATGCGCATAAGCAGCACGTTGCGAGACCCGTTTCAGATAGGCTTGAATCGCTGGATAGCTTTGACCCGTCCGGCTTTGCATGGCCTCCAAAGGAAAACTCATCTGAATATCGGCAAAACTGAAATGACCGGCAAAATAATCATGCTCACTCAAATAGCTTTCCAGAAACTGGATATGATCTTTTAAACGGCTCTGCACAAACTGTTTCTTCACTCCATCGCAGATTTTCTTGGCCACCGGCCGAATCAGCAACGGGGTATGTTTTGGTACAGTGGTCATCACCAGTTGCATTACCAGCAGCGGCATCAATGAGCCTTCCGCATAATGCATCCAGTAACGGTACTGGGCCTTGTCGGCAATATCTTCTGGGCGAAACTGCTGCTTTTCATCATAATTTTCCTGTAAATATTCCAGGATCGCCGCAGATTCCGCCAGTACCTGACCCTGATCGACCAGAATCGGAGCCTTACCCAATGGATGGATCTGTTTTAAGGCCGGTGGCGCAGAAAGGTTGGGCTGACGTTTATAGTATTTAACCTCGTAATCCAGTCCTAATTCTTCCATGGCCCACAGGATACGAAATGATCGTGATTGTTCGAGATGATGTAAAACACGCATATTAGACTCATGATTTTATTGTTTTTGCTCACTGAGCATAGCAAAAAGCAGCAGACTCTAGCTCATTTTTTGATGACTGTAATGATATGTATCCTATGTTGCAGATTCACTATTTGAGTTCAATTCAGACAGCGCTCCATATTCCCATCATTTTTAGCATTTATCGGGAAGCACGCATCTGGTCTGGAAATGCAGGGGCTTCTAAACGTGGCCCATCATAGGCAGGAATAGAACCAAAACGTTCATGACCTTCAATCCATTGTTCCCGCGCAATTTTAAGTTCCTCTGTCGTACGCCCGACCAGATTCCACCACAGTAAAATCGGGCTTTCAAATGGTTCCCCACCAATCAATAACACCCGACTCCCGGCATGAATTTCAGCATTGACCTGCTGTAAGCCCGGCTCAAGGATCAACATATTATCCTCTGTCAGTTCATGCCCATTGATGCTGGCCGTCCCTTCAAGCACCATAAAACCATATTCAAATTTCGGATTCAGCGGCAAGCGCATACTGCTACTTTCAGCTGCATACACATCCACGCCTAGCAATTCACTATGTACTTTAACTGGTGATCTCGTTTTTAAATATTCTCCGACCAGCACAGTAAATTCAATGCCTTGCTCATTTATGACCGGCAATTCAGGATAATGTTCAAAACCCGGTACCATATTGATCTTGTCATCCGGCAAGGCAATCCATAACTGCGCTGCATGCATATGCGTTTCACTTTCAGGAGAGACTTCGGTATGTGAAATGCCATAACCCGAGGTCATCAGATTGACCTGCTTGGGACGAATCAATTGCTGATTTCCCAGACTGTCATTGTGCATCATGCTGCCTTCGATCATCCAGGTAAAGGTCTGCAGACCAATGTGTGGATGAGGGCCGATATCCAAACCATCTCCTTGCGGGAAACTGGCCGGACCCGCATGATCCAGAAAACACCAGGCACCAATCATGCGCTTATGCCGGCTCGGCAAGGCGCGTTTAATCACGGTGCCCTGCCCGATTTCCGCGCGACGTAAAGGAAACTCCTGAATAAACTGATTCACGTACTTTTCACAATCATCGGAATTCGACAGTTCAATATCACTATTATTCGACATGGCTGAGCTTACCTCGGCATTTTCATTCTACTTTTGAGTGGCTGAGACATGCATTTGACCGATTCAAGATGCCTCTCTGTTCAGGACAATGTACAGGGTCTATGGGCAAAATCTATCCTTGGAAATATTTAGATACGTATAAAACTCCTCATTAGTTCCATCAATTTAAATCCTGAAAAGCTGATGAGATTTGTATCCAAAGCCCCAAACTTGAGTTTTAGCAAGTCAATCATGATTTAGGTACATGGCGTTATGAGTTTAAATAAACTGAAGATCAGGAATGTCATTTATGTTTCACGTGAAACGAATCAACAACATCCAAAGCCCCCCATGAATAAGATGATTATTCATGTATTTCAATCACTTTCCATTTAACAAAACACAAATTTTGTTACGTTTTAGCATTAAAAACTTCCCGGATACCCAATTTTTGGGAGGTTATTTTTTACTCAAACACGGCATAATAGGCACCTATAAAAATAATACTGGACCAGGACATGTCTGCTCAGAATGAGAATATATATTCAACGGCGAATGTATCTTTTCAAAATTCGACGACCGATAAATCACTGAAATTATCTGAATGTGATCTGCAGAACCGTCAGCTGATTGAACAGGCGCTAACAGATCCTCATGCCCGTATTCCTACCCCGTTTCAGCAGTATTTTCATGATTATGTCTATACGCATAGTCATCATAACTTGCGTCAAATTAACTATCTGGCGCAAATTGCCTTTTTACTGTATTTCTTTGCCGATATCCTGATTATTCCAGACATGTTTTTTATTTCTGGTCTGATGCGCGTCGTTCTGGTTCTGGGCGCCATGTTTTGCTGTTATTACCTGTTTAAAAAACATAAAAATATTCAGATTCTGGACAGAATCTTGCCGATAGGCACCACTGTGGCTGCAGCGGCCTGGATTGGCTTACTCGCGCTTTCAACCAGTCCCCATGTTGCCACCTATATTTACGCCTCTGCGATCTTTATTCTCATCGCCAATCTCTGTATACAGACCCAGTTTAAAGTCGCGGTCTATTGCTCCATCTTGATCGCCCTGTTTATCATGCTTGGGGTATCCCAGTTCATGAGTGCTTCTCAAGCCTTTATTTTTAGCGTGGTCTTTAGTCCACTGTGGTTTTTTAGTATTTATATTAACTGGAATAATATTCTAAATGTGCGGCGTTCTTTTTTGCGCTCCCTGCTTGATGAATGGAACTATCAAACCTTAAAGAATCTGGCCCATACCGATGATTTGACCCAGCTCTACAACCGTCGCCATTTTGTCGATATGGCTGAACGCTCTATTCATCAATGGCCTAAACATGCCAGTAGCTGCCTGTTGATGTTTGATGTGGATCATTTTAAAAATATTAATGATAGCTATGGGCATGATGTCGGTGATCGGGTGCTACAACTGATTGCTGAGGTGACCCGTAAAGAAATGCGGCATAGCGATGTACTGGCACGTTTTGGTGGGGAAGAGTTTATTGCCCTCTTGGAAGATACTCAGCTGCAAGACAGCTTGGTGATTGCAGAACGAATTCGTTGTGCAATTCAAAAGCAGTATATTTATGTCGAACCCAATCATGCCATCCGGTTCACCATTTCGATCGGTGTAGCAGAACTGGAATCCCATACCCAGACTCTGGAAGATCTGATCAAACAGGCCGATATCGCTTTATATCAAGCCAAGAAGTCTGGCCGAAATAGGATTGAGGTCTATCATCCGGATATGCTAAATAAGCCCAAGCCAGCAACAGAAAACCCCTGGAATGTATTTAAACCAGGCAATCAACCAGCTCAGCCAACGGCGAATTAAAGCTGAATCATTAGTCTGTTCTATAAGCTAGGATCATTCTTAGAATGCGTTAATCGGGGATTTCATTTTATAAAATAAATTTGATTCTTCCACTTTTAAAATATCCAACAAAAGAATAGAATATTTTTTATACAACTATATATAAATTTCATCTTATTCATTTTTATATATTTTAATTTGGGAAGGCTGCATGCCGCATGATAACGAAAAAGAATCACGTACCCTGATTCAGGAGGCTCTTCAAGATCCGCTTGTTCGTATTCCTGCACCTCTAAAACCGGCCTACTATGCTCATCAGAAAAAACTCACTTTAAAATACTTATTACAGGTCAATTTATTCGCACAGCTGGCATATGCCTCTTATACCCTCGCCGATATTCTGGTGCTGAATGATATTCTCAAGTTACTCATTTTGACCAAAATCAGCTATACCATCCTGATCGTACTGATCACGATCTGGATGTATCACTCTTACCGCAATTTACCTGTGTTTGATTTACTCTTACCTACCTCAATTATTGGCGCAAGTGCCATCTGGTTTTTTAATCTAAATCAGTCTGAAAGTGCTTATACCCTCATTTATCAATATGCCTCCTTGGTTTTTATTGTGTTGGCCAATTTATGTGTGCAGATCCGGTTCTGGCCGTCTTTGATTACTTCGAGTCTGATTACTTTGATGATTTACATCGGTGTATATTTCAATACTCGATCTGACCTGTACCAGATGTTTTTATTCTCCCTGATTTATCTACCAGTATTGACCTTCAGTCTATATATTAGCTGGAGCTCGACCTTAAAATCATGCATGGTATTCTTGCAGCATACCCTGAATGAATATAACCGGCAGGCCTTTGAAAATATGGCCCATACCGATTCCCTCACCGGCCTGAATAACCGTCGCTGTTTTGAATATCTCGCGCAACAACTGGTACAACAGAATTTTGATCAACCGGTACCTATGAATTTACTGGTATTTGATGTGGATCATTTTAAGCAGATTAATGATCGTTATGGTCATGATATCGGAGATCAGGTCTTACAGACGATTGCCCTGAGCACACGCAGTGAAATGCGACAGCATGATATTTTGGCACGCTATGGCGGTGAAGAATTTATTGCATTTTTACCCGAAACCTCTCTGGATGAAGCGCTAAAAGTTGCCGAGCGTTTAAGGCATAACATTGAAAATATTGTGATCGATCTAGACAGCCAGCATCGTTTCAGTTTTAGCATTTCGATTGGTGCTGCCATTCTGGAAAGCTGTGAAACAGATTTAATGACCCTGATTAAACAGGCCTATATTGCCTTATATCAGGCTAAAGCCAATGGACGGAATCGGGTTGAAGCTTATGATCCAGATCTGGAGCAAAGTTTAGCTGGGAGCTGCAAAACTGGCAGGTTAAACCGGCTTAAATTACCCGTTAAAAATTATCTTCATCAAAACGATCTTGGTCGATTTTATAGATATGAAAACTACGTTCTATTTGTACACCTAAACCAAATTCAATCATTAAAGACGTCAGCTTATCGCCATCAATTAAAACAATACCGGATTTTCTTGCCGACTCAATGGCCTCTTTACTGAAACTTGACGTAGTAATGAATACACCCTTCTTAGCAACTTGATCGGCCAAAGCACCTTTAAACTGTTGAATGTCGGGACGACCAACAGTATCTTTCCAACGTTTCGCTTGGATGTAAATTTTATCTAGCCCTAATCGATCTTCACTAATTACACCATCAATTCCACCATCGTTGGTTTTACCAATCGCTTGAGCTGCATCTTGATGTGAACCGCCGTAGCCCATTGCCACCAGAAGATCGACAACCAGTCTTTCAAAAAATGAAGGAGATTTATCTTTTACCATCTGAAGCAAATCACTTTTCAAATCAGATTTTAATAATTCCGTTGTGTTCTGGATTGTTTCTTCTGGAGTCTGAGTTTCTTGGTAACTATTTAGGCTTTCAATAACTTGTAGATTCCCGATCCCAAACTCATCTTTATTTTTCTTTCCTAATTTAAAATCTGAAAATCCGTTGAACTGTGCTAAATATTCATTTGTTATAGCATCTAAACTTTTTAAATCAACCTGTCTACCCAAGCTACTAATCTCACAATATGCTCTCTTCGGTTGTTGAACTAAGCCCGCCTTAACTAAGTAGGTCTTTGCCCATGCCACTCTATCTTTAAATATATTTTTCCCGCTCGGAAGAATTTTATTTAAATCCTCTTCGTGTAAATTGGAACGTTCAGCTAGGATATTCGCAGCATCCGAAATTTTTATTGGCTCATTTAATTCTGATAATAATTTCATTAAAGGCAGCATTAATTGATCATAAGTAGGTAAAGGCATTTTTTAGCTTTTAAAGGTTTATTTTTATTCAGTATAAATCAAAAAAAGAGCGCCGAAGCGCTCTTTTTTATTAGGTTATATCTGATAAACCAGATACTGCCACGCGCATAGCGCTTGGCGTAATTTAGGCGGACAGCAGTGCTGTCCGAAACCCCTAAATTACTCCCATTCAATTGTTGCTGGTGGTTTAGACGATACGTCATACACAACACGAGAAACTTCAGCAATTTCATTCATGATACGGGTCGAGATCTTATCGACTAAATCATAAGGAAGATGCGCGAAACGAGCCGTCATAAAGTCCACGGTTTCTACCGCACGCAGTGCAATCACCCATGCATAACGACGGCCATCACCGACTACACCCACCGATTTTACTGGCTGGAATACTGCAAATGCTTGAGCAGTCTTGTCATACCAGCCGCTGGCACGCAGTTCTTGCATGAAGATGTCATCTGCAAGACGTAAAATGTCTGCATATTCTTTTTTCACTTCACCCAAGATACGCACACCTAGACCTGGGCCTGGGAATGGATGACGATAGATCATGCTGTGTGGCAAGCCTAAAGTCGTACCCAATTTACGTACTTCATCTTTAAACAAGTCACGTAATGGTTCAACCAGTTCAAATGCTAGGTCTGCTGGTAAGCCGCCCACATTATGGTGTGATTTAATCACATGCGCCTTACCCTGCTTGCTTGCAGCAGATTCAATTACGTCCGGATAAATCGTACCTTGTGCAAGGAATTTTACGCCATCTAATTTACGTGCTTCTTCAGCGAAGACAGCAATAAATTCACGGCCAATAATTTTACGTTTTGCTTCAGGATCAACTTCACCTGCAAGCGCAGTCAAGAAACGCTCTTCAGCATCAGCACGAATCACGCGGATACCCATGTTGTCAGCAAACATTTGCATCACTTGATCGCCTTCGTTCAAACGAAGCAGACCATTGTCTACAAATACACAGGTCAGCTGATCACCGATCGCTTTATGCAACAGCGCTGCCACTACAGATGAATCCACACCACCAGAAAGTCCTAGTAATACTTTTTCATCACCAATCTGTTGGCGAAGCTGTTCTACACGTAGATCAATAATGTGTTCTGGCGTCCACAGACCGCGACAGCCACAAATTTGATGAACGAAGTTCGACAGTAATTCTGCACCTTTAGAAGTATGTGTCACTTCAGGATGGAACTGAATACCATAGAAACGGCGAGTTTCGTCAGAAACCATCGCAATTGGACAGCTTGGCGTCTGTGCAGTGATTTGGAAGCCTTCTGGAATACGGGCAACTTTATCGCCATGGCTCATCCAGACATGCAGCTGGTTTTCACGGTCCTGTAAATTACCGATCAGCTTGTCACGTACAACAATATCTACTTCTGCATAGCCAAACTCATGCACAGTACCTGGCTCAACTTTACCGCCAAGTTGTTCGCACATGGTTTGCAGACCATAACAAATACCCAATACCGGCACACCAAGTTCGAATACCACTTGCGGCGCACGCGGGCTGCCTTCAAGGTGAACGCTCTCAGGTCCACCAGACAAGATGATACCGTTTGGATTAAATGCACGAATGTCTTCTTCAGACATATCATAGGCATACATTTCAGAATATACACCAGCTTCACGAACACGACGTGCGATGAGCTGACTATATTGAGAACCGAAATCCAGAATCAGGATACGATCTTCAGTAATTTGAGTATTGGTAGTCATGACGAACAACTATGAAAGGCAAACGAAAGATAAGCGCCGTATTCTAACATTTTTCAGCGCATTAAGCACACAATTCGCATTAGGTATGCATTTAGTTGATTGCATTATATTTCTAGCACAACAAAGCATCCCTTCGGATGCCTTGTTTGATCTTTCATTTTTATATTTTTAAGCTCAAGATTTAATCCAATTAAGCCTGTTTTTATAAAAATCTGAAGATAATATGTAAGAGAAATTTTTGCTCAATTGAAGATGGATGAAGCATTAATTATTTTACTTTCTGGTACTGACTTTCATGCCCCGGGCTGTTAGGATTTGACCACACTTTTGCTTGTACTGGGCTCATGGAACTGATTGATTTTATCTTGCATGTTGATGATCACTTGCTTGAATTTATCACCAATTACGGGATCTGGATTTATGCCATTCTTTTCCTGATTATCTTTGTAGAAACAGGTCTGGTGGTGATGCCGTTCCTGCCTGGCGACAGCTTGCTATTTGCAGCAGGTGCACTGGCAGCCTCTACAGGTGCGATGGATCCATGGGTGCTGATTCCGCTTTTATTTGTTGCAGCAGTTCTGGGCGACACCCTGAATTATCATATTGGTAAATATATTGGTCCTCGGGTTTTCGAGATCGAATCGCGCTTTATCAATAAAAAACACTTATTGGCGACTCAGCAATTCTTTGCCAGACATGGTGGTAAGACCATTATTTTTGCGCGTTTTGTTCCTTTTGCCCGTACTTTCGCACCCTTCGTCGCCGGTGCTGGCAGCATGAATTACAAATATTTCCTGACTTATAATGTGGTGGGTGCATTCGCCTGGATTAGCTCATTTGTCATTTTGGGCTATATGTTTGGCAATATGCCGATCGTTAAGGACAACTTCACTTATCTAATTTTTGGCATCATTATTTTAAGTGTATTGCCAGGTGTGATTGGCTTTATTCAACAAAAGCTCAAAAAAAGTAAAACAGCTTAAGAACTTTTTACATTAAGATTCTTTTACAGCCTATGCTTTTAATCCCAGAGCTTGATTAGGAGTGGGATCAGACAAAGCAGGACAAATAAAGCCGCGCCTTTATAAATGAGGCCGGCTTTTATTTTTTCAGATGGACTGGTCAAAATGGCCTGACCAAAGACCATCCAGAAAATCCCGACCGGAACGGTACTCAAGCTAAAGGCAGCAAAAACCAGAACGAAGTTGGTCGGGCTTTGCCAGGTTTCCATCGGTAAAATCCCGGAGGCCAACAATGCTGCTTTAGGATTTTTTAGGGTAGTTGTAAACATTTGCCAGGGACGTATCTGCGGATGGTTTTTGCTGTAACGTTCTAACTGCTGAGCCTTATATAAATGCAAGGTCATCCAGCCCACACAGATGGTACTCAGTACATAGACCAAGCCTTTAAAATTTGGCCAAATTGGTGACGCCAGATGAATCAACAAGGCCCAGACATTAATGGCATAAAAATAACCGAGCAAAATGGCAGGAAGATAGAGACTGGTTTTGGCCTGCCCCTGCTGATGAGCAGAGCTGGCCACCAAGGCATTGGCGGGCCCTGGAACCATCAGCACAGCAATAAGTCCTAAAACAAATAACCAATTTTCAATCATCGCAATGAACTTTTCCGGGCCAAGGCTGTAGCTTAATCAATATGGGAGTGGGATAACAAGCTTATAAATTTCAGATTTATATACACTCTGGTCAATTTCCTGTGAGTTTTATCTTAATTTAAACCGCCCTATTCTTGGTGAAAGCAATAAAAAAATGCCGACCCGAAGTCAGCATTTATCCGTTTAATGTTGAATGATTTATTTAGGCGTCGCCTGCCGAACGATGATCGGACAGTTCTTATAACGCGCAGCCTGTACAATCGCTTCCTGCTCGCCTAAAAGCCGTGCCAGTTCAGTTCTTTTGGTATCAGATGACTGTCCCATATTAACTGAAACACTCGGGCCAATACCCCAACCACCGCGACTGCCCCAGCCACCGCCAAGACCAACGCCCACACCGACGCCAGTACGTTTCGGTGGCTCAACGCCATTGTCGATATACTGCTGAATACGGTTATATTCACCTTGTAGTTGCGAGCAACCCAAGGTCTGATAGAGGGTGGGCGACACATAAGTCGGTTTTACCGTCGTTGCACAGGCACTCAGTAATGCAAGTGCAGCAATACTCAGGCTTATTTTCACAAGTTTCATAGCTAACTCGATCTTAATTCTGCTCTATCTCATTGAACAACGATTGATAGGCCTGAGTCAATTTATGATCAGTAGCCAAATGAATCAAAGGCTGATTTTTCTGATGAGATTCTTTCATCAAGATCGACGGCGGCAACATACTGTCAAGCACCGGTAAGCCTTCATCTTTGAGCTGCTGTACCACTTCACGCGGCAATTTGGCCTGTGCCTGAAACTGGTTCACCACAATCCCTTCAATTTCCAGACCTTCATTATGGTCATCCTGGGTTTCAATGACATTTTCAATCAGGGTCTGTAAGGCACGTTTAGAAAATACATCACAGTCAAATGGAATCAGCACGCGGTTTGCCGCAATGAGTGCAGAAAGGGTAAAGAAATTAAACGCAGGTGGTGTATCAATAAACACCCGATCATAATGTCCCGATAGCTGTTGCAAGGCATCTCTTAACTTGTAGATCTTGTGCTTGGACTCCAGTGCATGGGCCAATGCACCCAGCGTTGGACTAGCCGGAATGACATCCAGATGTTTAAAAGAGGATTGATGCACATAACTTTCCAAGCCTTTGCTACGACTTTTTAAAATCGAGCCAATCGCATTGCCGAGTAGGCCCTTGCTTTGCTGATTACCGAGTACATCTTCAAAATAGTTTTCTATATTTGGTTCGAGTGCCGGCTTGTCACTAGAATACGTCGCATCATCGCCCAGCACATACTGGCTAGAGTTGGCCTGCGGATCCAAGTCAATCAATAAGGTTTTTAAGCCCTGATGTGCACTGATTGCTGCCAGATTGACAGTAATACTGGATTTGCCTACCCCACCCTTTTGATTAAATACCACACGTGTACGCATGTCCCCTCCTCACATTTTTAATTACTTTTACCACATTTGTATTTTTTAATTATTTGCATGGGCTGGCTGTGCTGATCATCACAGCCAGCTTGCTTTTAGCCAAAATTCGGCTTGATCATCACCAAAGCCAGAATAGACACCAATGAAACTACAGCAATAACCAAGCCAGCCCGACGCTGCGACAGCAAGATTGAATCATCTTTCTTATAGGCTTTGCCTAGCGAGGACACCAGTACCAAAAATAAAATGACTTTGGCATAGAACCAAGGCTGTACATCAAAGTCTTTCAGGACGAGCGACACAATGCCGGTCAGTGCAATCACCGTGATAGCTAAATGCTGTAAAGCGACTAGCGCTGTACGTGCCACCGGATTAGGTAAATTCCCTTGTGTACCGACAAACAAGGTTAATGCACGGGCAAGAATAGCGACAATGGCTAATCCTGCTGCCGACATATGAATAATCTTGACTAAAAGTTGGGTTTCCATCATGTCCTCTTAGTTTTTAGGTGCGTGTGCACAAGCAGGACTGGTGGTGTCCTGACCTGCCCATTCTTCAGGCAAAAATGCATGAATGGCCAGCGCATGAATCTTATCTTTTGACAGCAAATCACCCGCAGCAGCATAAACTTTCTGATGACGCTGCACTGGACGTAAACCCTCAAAAGCCTGACTCACAATCACGGTTTTAAAATGCGACTCTTTTCCCGGAAAATAACCGCCATGACCCGAAGATTCATTCACTACTTCTAAATGGGTTGGGGATAATTGCGCCAAACGATCTTTCAGTTGTTGTTCTAAGCTCATGGCCTGACTCCAATCTTCAAAAATATAATCCCAGTATACCTTGTTCTGCTGAATATTTCGGTAATCTGTTCAGGCGCAATCCGTTGATTGTGGCCAAGTTTCATTGATTTCTATATAAATATTGGTTATTTATTGTCTGGTCTACAGCATTTTGCTTTTATTTTATGCAATTGATGCAAGATTTTTAACAAAGGTGTTGACCACATTTTTGCATGCTGTATTATACACGGCATGCGGGAATAGCTCAGTTGGTAGAGCATAACCTTGCCAAGGTTGGGGTCGGGAGTTCGAGTCTCCTTTCCCGCTCAAAATTTTTTCATTTAGTTTTTTCATTTAAAAAACTTTATAGACTCCGCGGGAATAGCTCAGTTGGTAGAGCATAACCTTGCCAAGGTTGGGGTCGGGAGTTCGAGTCTCCTTTCCCGCTCCAGATTCTAAAAAAGCCCTGTTCGAAAGATCGGGGCTTTTTTTATACTAATGTTATTTTTTAAATGATCCTTTCATTTTTATTTCATTCAATAAAAAATTCTTAAAGTACTTTTCTGATTTTATAACTAAGATATGACTATGACACTCCTAAGACAATAAAAAAGCCCTCATCAAAAGATCAGGGCTTTTTATATTTCACCAACGCATCAGATGAACTCTAGTTAGCATAAAAAATTGGCCATGATAAAGAGTTCCTCTTCAATACAATTAAAAGGTAATCCGCTGATAATCACGGTATTGCGGTGTCCAAAAATTATGCTCTATTGCTAGCTGTAATTCTTCTACACTGATTTTCGGTGCTACTCCGTCTTCAATCGCAGCAAGCGCTACTTTTAATGCAATCTGCTTCGAAATTGACTGTAAACAATCCAGATTCGGCAATAAATCTGCCTGAGGATCTTTCAGTTTCGGAGAACAGTCCGCCAAGGCATTACTCGAAGCCATCAGCATATTATCCGTGACACGTTTTGCACCTGAAGCAACTACGCCCAGACCGATACCCGGAAAAATATAAGAGTTATTGCATTGGGAAATATGATGAATCTGCCCCTGATAATTCACTGGTGCAAATGGGCTACCCGTTGCAATCAATGCTCTGCCATTGGTCCATTGCAAGATATCTGCCGGAACAGCTTCTACGCGGGAAGTCGGGTTAGATAAAGGGAAAATAATCGGTTGCACACTGTTTTCAGCCATGGCTTCAATCACTTCCTGAGTGAATAGACCTGGCTGTCCAGATACACCAATCAATACTGTCGGCTTGGCACGTTTGACCACATCCAGCAGAGAAATCATGCTCTCTGCATCTGCCCAGCTTTCTACATTTTCAAGCGGCTGTGCCAGTTTACGCTGGAAATCTAGTAAATTCGGCTGATTCTCCGTGATCAGACCAAAGCGGTCGACCATAAACACGCGTGCACGTGCTTCAGCATCACTCAAGCCCTCAGCAACCATTTGCTTAATGATCTGTTCTGCAATCCCGCAACCGGCTGAACCTGCACCCAGAAAAGTAACCACCTGATCTTTGAGCTGTTTACCTGCTGCACGCGAAGCAGCAATCAGGCTGCCCACAGACACTGCTGCTGTTCCCTGAATATCATCATTGAAACAGCAGATTCGATCACGATACTTTTCCAGTAAAGGCATGGCATTTTTCTGTGCAAAGTCTTCAAACTGAATTAAGGCATCTGGCCAGCGCTGTTGAATCGCCTGAATCACTGTCTCGACAAAGGCATAGTATTCGTCGCCGCTGATTCGCGGTTCACGCCAGCCCATATAAATCGGGTCATTCAACAACTGCTGATTATTGGTACCGACATCGAGAGTAATCGGTAAGGTATAGGCCGGACTGATCCCGCCACATGCGGTGTAGAGTGCCAGTTTTCCAATGGGAATCCCCATACCACCAATGCCTTGATCTCCAAGACCCAGAATGCGCTCACCATCTGTAATCACAATCACTTTCACGTTCTTTTTATTAATATTGTGAATAATCTGATCGATCTGATCACGGTCAGGATAGGAAATAAAAATCCCACGATGACGGCGATAAATATCAGAAAAGCGCTGACATGCCTCACCCACAGTCGGGGTATAGATAATCGGCATCATCTCACTGAGGTGATTTTCAATCAGATGGTAAAACAGGGTCTCATTGGTATCCTGAATATTCCGCAAATAAATATGCTTGTTAATATCACTGCTAAAAGCACAATACTGCTGATAAGAACGCTGACTTTGCTCCTCAATCGTCTCGGTGACATGAGGAATCAAGCCATGCAAGTTAAAGCTTCTACGCTCTTCTTCAGAAAATGCAGAGCCTTTATTGAGTAGTGGGAGTTCTAGCAGAGTATTTCCAGCATAAGGAATATATAAAGGGCGTTTACTGTTCAAATTTTCTCTGGGCATTATTTAACTCATCTAATCAATCTTCGGCAGTTCTGCCAAAATAGTCACATCACTTTGTTTATTTTATATAGCTTAGCCTGATTTTAAGCTGTTAGGTCATTTAGCAAATTTATAATACTTGTAGCAGGATTTTATAATCTGATAACACTCATTTTCAGCCTAGGTTTTGGACGGTTTCTAAAATTAACCCGTATTCGTATTTTTTAATTTAAATCGGCAGTAAGATCTATTTGACAAAAAACCTCAGCTCATCAAGGATAAAGCATAAATTTAATAAGATGAACGAGTATAAAAATGAGTGAACTGCAACCGCTTTATCAGCCCGATATTCTGGGGACAGGTTATGAGCAAGCGACCTTAAACTTTCCTGATGATTATGAGGGCAAAGTCGTAGCAACCCTAATCCGTAAAAAAGCAGCCCAACCTACAAAAAAAGCAGTTTTATATATTCACGGCTTTATCGATTATTTTTTTCAGACCGAAATGGCAGAGCGCTTTAATCAGCATGGTTTTGATTTTTATGCGCTGGATTTAAGAAAATACGGACGTTCGATTCTGCCGCATCAAAAATATTATAACGTGTATGACCTTGCTGAATATAATGCAGAAATTACCCAAGCCCTCGACATTATAGCAGCCGAGGGTCACGATGCTGCCCTGCTCTGTGGTCATTCTACCGGCGGCCTGACCACGACCTTGTATGCGGCACATCATCCGCAGCATTCTTTAATTAAAGCACTTTGGGTCAACAGTCCATTTTATGACTTCAATATGAATCCGATTAAACGTGCGCTTGGCATTCCGCAACTGAGCAGACTGGCCAAAATTTTTCCCAATCTTAAATTTCCAAGCGAGCTGAACAAGTGGTATGCCACCAGCCTGCATAAGGATTTAAAAGGCGAATGGGACTTCAGTCTGGACTGGAAAAAGACCCGCTATCCGATGGTTCGGATCAGTTTTATTCGTGCCATTCATGAGGCACAGAAAGAAATTCATCGCGGTGTTCAGCTCGATGTTCCGGTATTGATCATGCATTCGCATCAGACTTTATATCCTAAAAAATGGGGTAAAGCCGCACAGAGCAGCGATGTAATTTTAGGGATTAAAGACATTCAGAAATATGCCAAAAAAATTAAAGGCGATGTCACGGTTCAAAGTATCCGGAAGGGTTTACATGATCTGGTACTTTCAGAGCAATCTGTGCGTGAGCAGGTTTATCAGCAACTGTTTCAATGGCTGCATGACAAAGGGCTTTAGATAAACGTGGAAGGAGAAATGAAACTTACCCTCATTTCTCCTGCTTGGCTTCTTTTGAATCCTTATTAGGTTGGAATGTAATCAAGCACATTGAAAATATGCCAATCTTTCGATGTTTTATAAATGCTATAAGCCCTTGTTTTTAAATTTAAGGCTTGAAAATTTATAACTTTTATTCTTCTACTGCTTGTCTCCAAATATTGTCTTTTGTAGCAAGCCTGTAAACAAACAACCGCCCGTCTTTTTCCCTCTTTATAGTAGAGCTGAATGCAGAAGCGCCTATATTTTTTGATCGGCAACATGCGCTCGACCTGCACCACTAACAATCATATAAAGGAATAGATTATGCGTTATGCAGACCCCAATACTGACGGTTCAAAAATTCAATTTAAAGCACAATACGATAATTTCATTGGCGGCGAATGGGTCGCTCCGGTCAAAGGTGAATACTTTGACAATATCTCTCCGGTAGATGGCAAAGTCTTTACCAAAGTGCCGCGCTCTTCTGTAGAAGACATTGAATTGGCCTTAGATGCAGCGCACAAAGCCAAAGAACAATGGAACCGGTCATCGCCGACCACCCGTTCCAATATTCTGTTGAAAATTGCAGATCGCTTAGAACAAAATCTGGAAATGTTGGCTGTGGCAGAAACCTGGGACAATGGCAAACCGGTCCGTGAAACGCTGGCTGCAGATATTCCACTGGCGA
>NZ_JAMXXS010000036.1:0-25677 GCF_024129595.1 Acinetobacter lwoffii
CATGAGCCGCTTTATTATTGAATTCGGTGACCGCTTAAGCAATCACCTTTAAATTTATGAAAAGCAATTACACAAAATTATTTACAGGCTCAGTATAAACTCTCAAAAATCACTTAAAAAATAGTTTATTTGATTGCTACATTATTAATGTAGCAATCCTTTTTTCTTTTACCCTTCCAAAACCTCTTCCAGCAACTCCTCACTCGGTGCAAAGTAATAGGCACCATCTAGAGGTGTTACGAAATGAAGCAGACGATCATGAATTCCATCGCCAGAGGTACCAAACATACGTTCTAACATAGCATCGATAATCGTAAGGTCTTTGGTGTAGGCAATAAAGAATAGACCCTGGTCACCACGTCCATCACCATAAGGCAGAGAATGACGTAGGATTTCCATTTCTTCGCCTTCTTCATCTTCCACTACAGTACGTGACACGTGCGCATTTTCAGGTTTGACTTCATCATCCAGCTCAATCGATTCAAGCTTGGTACGACCCATAACCTGTTCCTGAGTATCAACTTTTAGCTTTTTCCATTTTTCCAGGTTATGCGCGTAACGTTGGGCAAAAATAAATGAACCATCTTGGAAAACACCTGAATCTTCACCTAATAATGCGACTTCAGCACGATCATCCGGGAATTGCGGATTTTCAGTTCCATCAATAAAGCCAGTTATGTCACGACCATCAAAATAGCGGAAGCAAACCCGCTCATCCAGCACCTGAACCTGATCCTGAATGCCTTCAAAAAAAGCCTGACTGAGCGCAAAACAGATATCAGCACGGGCACTGGCAATATGAATGATCATATCTGCCGGAACCACTGGCATTTCAAATGAACCATGAATGGGCTCAAGCTGTTTAAAGCCTGCAGGAGCTTGATCATAAAGTTTTGCCCACAGTTCAGGACCAAAAGCCACTGCCGTTTTAATTTGTGCTTGAGGATGTTGCGTAATAAGACGATCACGCGAAGTAAAAAGATGTTCGAGTTGTTCTTTTAATTGTTCAATACTCAAATCTTTAAGACGTAAAACAATAAAACGGGCATGATCTGAAGGAAGTGGCAAGATTACCGATTGGGCTGTCATTCATGGCTCCTGTAAGGATAGATCCTGTTTTTAATGTACATATTGTGCCTGAAGCTAGACAGAGTGAATAGTGCAATGCCTTATATTTAAGCAGGTTTTTAGCCTGATTTTATTAGAAAATTCATATAATATTGGGCAAGTTTTGCTGAGTTAAATATCCATGTCCTATCAAATGTGGTTTGCCTATATGCTGGCCTGCTGGGTGATTAGTGTGTCTCCGGGCGCAGGAGCGATTGCTTCCATGTCGAGTGGACTGAATTATGGTTTTCGGCATGGTTACTGGAATGCGCTGGGCCTGCAACTGGCATTATTGGTACAGATTGCAGTGGTTGCGGCAGGCGTGGGAGTTTTGTTTGCGACAACCCCATGGGCATTTTTAGTGGTGAAATGGTTTGGTGTCGGCTATTTATTGTATTTGGCTATTTTGCAATGGAAAGCACCTGTACAATCTATCGAAATTAAACATGAATTGGCGCGAAAATCGAGAGGGAAACTGGTACTGCATGGTTTCTTGGTTAATATCACTAATCCTAAAGCCATCGTATTTTTACTGGCCGTCTTGCCGCAATTTCTGGATTTGTCTAAGCCACAATGGATTCAGTATTTGATTATGGCTGCGACAATGGTGACGATTGATCTGATTGTGATGGCGGGTTATACCGGATTGGCTGCTAAAGTTTTAAGGCTGCTTAGATCGCCGAAACAACAAAAAGTCATGAACCGGACTTTTGCCGGGTTATTTGCCGGCGCTGCATTTTTATTGAGTTTGGTGCATCAATAAAGAGTCTTTGCTCTCTCCTTAAAGGAGAGAGGCGGAATAGATCATTAGAAAATCATCATGATTTAACAGAAATATTAAGCCAGCTTTTTAAACTTCTGCACGCAGAAGAACAGTGCAAATAGCACCGCCATGGTCAGTACAATAGTTAAACCTGTCGAAGTATTGAGACCGGCACTCGACCACAGGCCTACGGTCACCCCAATTTGCGCAATCACGAATGCCCAGATCACCATTTGTTTGGGTGAGTGTGCAAGTAATCGTGCAGTCAGGGCAGGGATCACCAGTAATGCCCCCATCAAGAGTGAACCGACTGCTTTCAGGGCAAGCACGGTAAACAATGCCAATAACAACATAAAGATCAGGCGTTGCCATTTGGCATTTACACCTTCACTGACCGCCATGTCCGGATCAATTGCGATTTGAATCTGCGCTTGCCAACTTTTATAGAGGACGGCTAAGGCCAGAATAATCACAATGGCAAAGGTGGGTAAGTCCGCCCAAGAAATCGTAAGTAAATCACCAAATAGGTAGCTGAGAAGTTCCGGTCTTAAACTCGGTAAATGCTGAATGAATAATAATCCCGAGCAAAGCAGTGTTGCTGAACACAGCGCCAGCAAGGCATCATTGGGCAGGCGCGGATCATGCAGTACCAACAAAATCCCGACCAATAATAAGGCAATAAAAGTTACACCCATCCACAGCGGTAAACTTAAAGCTCCAGCAATGGCAACACCGAGTAAAGTACCGTGTGCCATGGTGTCGGCAAAGAATGACATACGCCGCCAGAGCATGAGACAGCCCAGCGGTGCAGTCAGAAATACCAATAGCGTTCCCATGATCCATGCAGGTAAAAGGAGTTGTAACCAATCCATCATGGTTTAAGCTTCCGGCTCGGGGTGAATATGAGGACGCGAATCATGCTGACAGGGTGTGGCAGAATCGCCATGTGCGCAATGATCATGATGATGCTGATAGAATACCCGGTTAGTACCAAAAATCGCCTGATATTCGGGATGTTGCTGCACGCTTTCCGGCAGCCCACTACAGCAGATATGCTTGTTCAAGCAGACCACACGAGTCGTACCTTGCATCACCCATTGCAGGTCATGTGAAACCATCAGTACGGCACACCCATATTTTTCCGGTAAGTTACGCACATATTCATACAGTTCAGCTTCGGACTGGATGTCTAGACCCTGCATCGGTTCATCGAGAACTAAAATGTCCGGCTGGCGTAATAAGGCGCGGGCCAGTAGCACCCGCTGACGCTCACCGCCAGACAACTGCTGAACTTTAGAATCTTGCAGTTTACTAATGCCGGTATCGCGAATAATTTCGGTTTTAATCTGGGACGGGCATTTTTCTAGTGCCAATAAATCTTTCACTCGTAGCGGCAAGCTATGGGATGGATTGAATTTTTGTGGCACATAAGAAAATTTCAGCTTGCGCGCAGTTTTGATTTCACCCGATTGTGGTTTCAGTATGCCCAGCATGACTTTAATCAAGGTCGATTTACCAGCACCATTGGGACCAATCAGCGTGACAATTTCTTTCTCTTGTAACGAGAAATCAATCGCTTTTAAGATATCGCGCTCATCGATTTTAACCCAGATCTTGGAGAGCTGAATCAGGGGAGAGGCACTTAAGCTTTGTTGCGGCACTGCTGACAAATTCCTGAAATTTCGATAATGCTGTGATGTGCCGTGAAGTCGTCCGAGCTGGCCAGTGCATCAAGCTGATCGAGCAGGCCCTGAGCCGACGCTTCTTTCACGGCTTTACATTCGGTACAGATTAAAAAAGCGGCCTGATGCCCTTCGCGCGGATGGCAACAGGGGATATAGGCATTGATCGAGGTCAGGCGATGAATCAGCCCTTTGCTTAATAAAAAATCCAGAGTGCGATACACCGTTGGTGGTGCTGCAGGACGATCACTGGCATTTTTCATTTGTGCCAGCAGATCATAGGCGCCCATCGGGCCATGTGCGTTCAGAATGAGTTCCAGCACTTCTTTACGTAAAGGTGTAAGGCGTGCGCCGCTTGCTGCACAAAGACTTTCCGCTTCAGCAAGACGTTGTGCGACATTTGGATGGTCGTGCACGCCGTGCAATGCGTTGTGGTGTTCGTGCGAACAGGAACCCATAGTTCACCTCAAGTGCGAAACTGAAAATTAATAGATTTCAAATCTTAACATGAAGCGTTCTGAGTTTCGATTGGGCATAGGTATTTTTGTATTTTTGTTATATTATAACACTTCCTGATTTTATCGTTTTTAAGTGATTTCTACTCATGTTCCGTCTCCTTGCAATCAGTCTATTGGCATTGTTCAGTACACTCAGTTGGTCACAAAGTCTGGTGGTGTCTACGCAGCCGATCTATCTGATTGCCAAGAAAATTACCCAGGGCGTGGAACAGCCGACTTTATTACTGGCTAACCAAAGTGGACATGATGTGAGTCTGACTCCGGCGCATCGAAAAACTATTCAGGATGCAGGTCTGGTGATCTGGCTAGGTCAGGCGCATGAAGCACCCTTAGCGAAAGTGCTGAATGAAAGTAATAAAGGTATCGCACTTTTAGACTCTGGGATTTTGACCACCTTGCCGATGCGTAATCCGCGTGGCGAGGCCTTAAAAAATACGGTAGACACGCATGTCTGGCTCGATCCGAATAATGCAGTGCGGATCGGTTTCTTTATTGCGGCGTTACGTTCGCAACAATTGCCGGAGCATCGTGAACGCTACTGGAAAAATGCCCGTGACTTTGCACAAAACATGTTTGCGACGGCTCAGCGTTATAGTTCAAGCAACAAAGCCAAACCTTATTGGTCTTATCACGATGCCTACCAGTATCTTGAGCGCCCACTCAATTTGAAATTCATGGGGGCGCTGACCGATGATCCACATGTTTCGCCAACCGTGGCACAAATCAAGTTTTTACAGGATCATCGTCCACAGCGCAAAATGTGCCTACTGGCCGAAGGTCATGCCAGTGAAAACCAGTACCGCAAACTCAATCCGGTACTGTTCCAGCATGTCGATGAAAGCATGAGCGGGGCAGGGGACTTTGTGCAGGCTTGGCAGCAATTGGCCGCCGAAACCCAGAAATGTGTACTAAATGCACGCTAATGATTTAAAAAATAGACAGATTTTGATTAGTTTAACAGCAGTGACCCGATTTAAAAAAACACGACTAAGGTCGGGAAAAGATTGCATGTTCAGGGGTGTAACTCTATAATGCCTGCGATTAAAAATAATCACCTGTTAAACTTGTCAAGCATGATTGCTGTGAGTGAATAAATAATGAGCCGAACTAGTCGCTTGATTGACCGACGATTAGCGAAAGCTTTGGTCCTCCTGCAAGCCTGTATGATCCCTGTTTCAGCCTTGATCGGCTGGGTCGTGAAAGACTCAATCGCAGCCTTGAGTGCAGCATTAGGTGCACTGGTATGTTGGCTCGCGACTTGTTATTTTTCGTGGCAATCGTTTCGAGCAGCAGGAGCCCGCGCGTCTAAACAAGTTCTTTCGAACATGTATAAAGGCTTGATGGGAAAGTTTGCCATTGTGATTGTTGGTTTCATTTTAATTTTAAGCAATGTTAAACCGTTGTCAGCGGTGGCGTTGTTTTGTGGTTTTATACTTGTTCAAGCCATGTCGTGGGTCGCTCCGTTTTGGGCGTCACGTCTACAAAAATGAGTATAAGCACAACAAGAAATTGAAAAGTTTTTCAGGAGCAGGCGAGATATCAAGCAGCACGCGATATTCGTTTGTTCTATTAGTTTTTTGACATTGACCAGGTGTGATTTATGGCTGCTGAAGAACATGCCCTTACTTCGACCGAGTATATCAAGCATCACTTGACCAACATGACCTATGGCAAAATGCCGGACGGTACGTGGAAATTGGCCGAGAGCGGTGCTGAAGCTCAACAGATGGGGTTCACTGCTATTCACTTGGATTCAATGGGTTGGTCTATCGGACTGGGTCTGATTTTCTGTTTGTTGTTCTGGTTGGTTGCGAAAGCGGCTAATGCTGGTGTTCCTACCAAGTTCCAGTCTGCAATTGAAATGATTATCGAGTTTGTAGATTCAAGTGTACGTGATACCTTCCACGGGAAGTCTCGATTAATTGCACCCTTAGCATTAACCATTTTCGTGTGGATTTTCCTCATGAACTTGATGGATTTGATCCCTGTTGACTTTATTCCTTATGTAGCTCAACACGCGATTGCTTCTATGCTGGGTGTAGACCCTCATCAGGTTTACTTTAAAATTGTTCCGACTACAGATCCAAACATTACCCTCGGTATGTCTATTTCTGTATTCTTCTTAATTATTTTCTATAGTATTCGTGAGAAAGGTGTTGGCGGCTTCGTTGGTGAGTTAGCACTGAACCCATTTAACCCAAGTAATCCAGTTGCTAAAGTGCTTTTAATTCCATTCAACTTATTGTTGGAATTGACTACTTTCTTGGCGCGACCAGTTTCATTGGCTCTACGACTGTTCGGTAACATGTATGCGGGTGAGTTAATCTTCATTCTTATCGCGTTATTACCGTTCTGGATCCAGTGGGCGTTGTCTGTGCCTTGGGCGATTTTCCACATTTTGATTATTACGCTACAAGCATTCATTTTCATGATGTTGACTATCGTGTACATGAGTATGGCAAGCGAAAAGCATTAATGGTATTGCCTAACTGTCAACGGATGGTTGGGCACACAATTTTTTAACTTAATTTGGTATAAAACCTAACCTCTGAGGAATTATCATGGAACTCACTTTAGGTCTAGTTGCAATTGCATCTGCTATCTTGATCGCTTTCGGTGCTTTAGGTACTGCGATTGGTTTTGGTCTTCTAGGCGGCCGTTTCCTTGAAGCTGTAGCTCGTCAACCAGAATTGGCTCCACAACTTCAAACTCGTATGTTCTTAATCGCGGGTCTTCTTGATGCTGTGCCTATGATCGGTGTTGGTATTGGCTTGTTCTTCATCTTCGCTAATCCATTTGTAGGTTAATCAGCTTAATTCCGAAATTCACTATTTGAGGAATTTGCAATGAATATCAACCTCACATTGTTTGGCCAAGCGATTGCGTTTGCGATTTTTGTCGCATTCTGCATGAAGTTTGTATGGCCACCACTAATCAATGCGATTAGTGAACGTCAGCGTAAAATCGCTGATGGCTTAAATGCTGCTGAAAAAGCGAAGGCTGACCTTGCAGATGCGCAAGCACAAGTGAAAGCTGAGTTAGACGCGGCAAAAGCACAAGCGGCTCAATTGATCGAACAAGCGAACCGTCGTGGTGCACAATTGATCGAAGAAGCGCGTACCCAAGCTGCGGCTGAAGGTGAGCGTATTCGTCAACAGGCTAAAGAAGCTGTTGATACTGAAATCAATGCTGCTCGCGAAGAATTGCGTCAACAAGTGGCTGCTCTTGCAGTAACTGGTGCTGAGAAAATTCTTAGCCAGCAAGTTGATGCAGAAGCTCACAATGCCATGCTGACTCAGCTGGCTGCTAAACTTTAAGAGAGGCGGATTATGGCTGAACTCTTGACGTTGGCACGCCCATACGCTAAAGCAGCATTTGCTTACGCTTCTGAGCAAAGTGCAACTGACTCTTGGTCAACAGCACTTGAATTGCTCAGTGCTGCGGTGCAAGACGAAGCATTTTCAGCTTATCTAAATCGCCCTGAGCTTACACCTGCTGAGCAGGTGGCTCTTTTTGCGAAAGTTTTAGGTGAAGACCAAACTGCAGCAGTGTCTAACTTCCTGACATTGCTTGCAGAGAATAACCGTTTGGTTCTTCTTCCTGAGATTGCAGCAGAATATGAGCAGCTTAAATCACAGAATAACAATACTGTGGATGTTGTGATTGAATCAGCATTCCCATTGACTTCTGTACAGGAACAACTTCTTACTCACGCATTAGAGAAAAAATTCGAAGCGGCGGTAAATGTTTCTGTAGAAGTTAACCCAGCGCTGATTGCTGGTGTAGTTATTCGTGCAGGCGACCAAGTGATAGATGATTCTGCGCTTAACAAGCTTGAAAAAATGCGTACTCGTCTTCTTGCTTAATTGCATTTAGAAGACTGAACTTTAAAAAGATTGAGGTATAGCGCAATGCAACAACTGAATCCATCCGAGATCAGTGCGCTCATTAAACAGCGTATCGGCGATCTGGACACCAGCGCAACCGCTAAGAACGAAGGAACCATTGTTATGGTTTCCGACGGTATTGTGCGTATTCACGGCTTAGCTGACGCTATGTACGGTGAAATGATCGAATTCGACGGCGGCCTTTACGGTATGGCACTGAACCTAGAACAGGATTCAGTGGGCGTCGTTGTTTTAGGTAACTACTTAAGCCTTCAAGAAGGTCAAAAAGCGCGTTGCACAGGTCGTGTATTAGAAGTTCCGGTTGGTCCAGAACTTTTAGGCCGTGTAGTAGATGCTTTGGGTAACCCGATTGATGGTAAAGGCCCTATTGATGCAAAATTAACTGATGCTGTTGAAAAAGTAGCACCAGGCGTAATTTGGCGTCAATCAGTGGATCAACCTGTACAAACTGGTTATAAATCAGTAGATACAATGATCCCTGTAGGCCGTGGTCAACGTGAGTTGATCATTGGTGACCGTCAAACTGGTAAAACAGCAATGGCGATCGACGCGATCATCGCTCAGAAAAACTCTGGCATTAAATGTGTATACGTAGCAATCGGTCAAAAACAATCGACTATCGCTAACGTGGTACGCAAGCTAGAAGAAACTGGCGCTATGGCGTATACAACTGTTGTAGCTGCAGCTGCAGCTGATCCAGCAGCAATGCTGTATCTAGCTCCGTATTCTGGCTGTACAATGGGCGAATACTTCCGTGACCGCGGTGAAGATGCGTTAATCATTTATGATGACTTGTCTAAGCAAGCTGTTGCTTACCGTCAAATTTCATTGCTTTTACGCCGTCCACCAGGTCGTGAAGCGTATCCAGGTGACGTGTTCTATCTACACTCGCGTCTACTTGAACGTGCTTCTCGTGTATCTGCTGACTACGTTGAGAAATTCACTAACGGTGAAGTTAAAGGCCAAACTGGTTCATTAACTGCATTGCCGATTATTGAAACTCAAGCGGGTGACGTATCTGCATTCGTACCAACCAACGTAATTTCGATTACTGATGGTCAGATCTTCCTTGAAACATCATTATTCAACGCAGGTATTCGTCCTGCTGTGAACGCGGGTATCTCTGTATCTCGTGTTGGTGGTTCAGCGCAAACTAAGATCATCAAGAAATTGTCTGGTGGTATCCGTACTGCTTTGGCGCAATACCGTGAATTGGCAGCATTTGCTCAGTTCGCTTCTGATCTTGACGAAGCAACTCGTAAGCAACTTGAACATGGTCAACGTGTAACTGAGTTAATGAAGCAAAAACAATATGCTCCATACTCAATTGCTGACCAAGCTGTTTCAATTTATGCATCTAACGAAGGCTACATGGCTGACGTAGACGTTAAGAAAATCGTAGACTTTGATGCTGCGTTAATTTCTTACTTCCGTTCAGAGCATGCTGCGTTAATGCAACAAATCGATGCCTCTGGTGATTACAACAAAGACATCGAAGCTGCAATCAAAGCAGGTATTGAAAGCTTTAAAGCGACTCAAACTTACTAATTTCAACCTCTGTTGAATTTAGTGTCGGTTTGGTTCACGGAATCAACCTTCGGAAGCTCGCAAGGGCTTTCGAATACTAGGTTAAGCGTATGGCAAATTTAAAAGAAATTCGCGCCAAAGTAGCTAGTATCAAGAGCACGCAGAAGATTACTCGAGCGATGCAAATGGTAGCAGCTTCTAAGATGCGTCGTGCGCAAGAGCGCATGGCTCAAGGCCGTCCGTATGCCGAAAATATGCACCGTGTAATTGCTCATTTGGTCCAAGCGAACCCTGAATACAAACACCGTTATATGGTTGAACGCCCGGTTAAGCGCGTTGGCTATATCATTGTGTCTTCAGATCGTGGCCTTGCTGGTGGTTTGAACATTAACCTGTTCAAGAAAGTGGTTAAACACGTTCAACAGCAACAAGAGCAGTCAATTGAAGTTCAATTTGCTTTAATTGGTCAAAAAGCGGTTTCGTTTTTTAAAAACTACGGCGGTAAAGTGCTTGGTGCGACGACGCAAGTCGGCGATGCCCCAAGTCTTGAGCAGTTATCTGGTTCTGTACAGGTGATGTTGGACGCTTATGATAAAGGCGAGTTAGATCGTATTTATCTAGTGTCAAACGGCTTTGTCAATGCCATGACTCAAAATCAAAAAATCGAACAACTTGTTCCTTTGGCTGCTGCTGAAGAAGACAAGAATCTGAACCGTCAATACGGTTGGGATTACATCTACGAGCCTGAAGCTGAAGAGCTTTTAAATGGCTTGTTGGTTCGCTATATCGAGTCTGTGGTGTATCAAGGTGTGATTGAAAACATCGCATGTGAGCAGTCTGCACGTATGGTCGCTATGAAAGCAGCGACAGACAACGCAGGCGAGATCATTAAGAGCCTGCAACTTATTTATAACAAGCTGCGTCAAGCCGCGATTACTCAGGAAATTTCTGAGATCGTTGGTGGTGCCGCTGCCGTTTAACATTATTTTGAATTGAGGAGACAGCAATGAATAGCGGTCGTATCATTCAGATCATCGGCGCGGTTATCGACGTCGAGTTTGAACGCAACAGCGTTCCTAAGATCTATGACGCTCTCCAAGTAGATGGTACTGAAACTACTTTAGAAGTTCAGCAACAGCTTGGTGATGGCGTAGTTCGTACTATTGCAATGGGTTCTACTGAAGGCCTTAAGCGTGGTTTGAACGTAACTAACACTAACGCGCCGATTTCTGTACCAGTAGGTACAGCGACTCTAGGCCGTATCATGGACGTTCTTGGTCGCCCGATCGACGAAGCTGGTCCTGTTGCGACTGAAGCGCGTTTACCAATTCACCGTCAAGCGCCTTCTTATGCAGAACAAGCGGCTTCTACTGACCTTTTAGAAACTGGTATTAAAGTCATTGACTTACTTTGCCCGTTCGCGAAAGGTGGTAAAGTTGGTCTGTTCGGTGGTGCCGGTGTTGGTAAAACTGTAAACATGATGGAATTGATCAACAACATCGCGAAAGCTCACTCAGGTTTATCTGTGTTTGCTGGTGTTGGTGAACGTACTCGTGAAGGTAACGACTTCTATCACGAAATGAAAGATTCTAACGTTCTAGACAAAGTAGCAATGGTCTACGGTCAGATGAACGAGCCACCGGGTAACCGTTTACGCGTAGCGTTAACTGGTTTGACTATGGCTGAATATTTCCGTGACGAGAAAGACGAAAACGGTAAAGGCCGTGACGTACTATTGTTCGTAGATAACATCTATCGTTATACACTAGCGGGTACTGAAGTATCAGCACTTCTAGGTCGTATGCCATCTGCAGTAGGTTACCAGCCTACACTTGCAGAAGAGATGGGTGTTCTTCAAGAACGTATTACATCGACTAAGTCTGGTTCTATTACGTCAATCCAAGCGGTATACGTACCTGCCGATGACTTAACAGATCCATCGCCTGCTACAACGTTTGCTCACTTGGACGCAACTGTTGTATTGAGCCGTGACATCGCATCTTCTGGTATTTACCCAGCGATCGATCCACTAGACTCAACTTCACGCCAGTTAGATCCGTTAGTTGTTGGTCAAGAGCATTATGAAATTGCACGTTCTGTACAGAACGTATTGCAACGTTATAAAGAGCTTAAAGACATCATCGCGATTCTTGGTATGGACGAGCTTGCTGAAGAAGATAAACTGGTTGTTTACCGTGCGCGTAAAATCCAGCGTTTCTTCTCTCAACCGTTCCACGTAGCTGAAGTATTTACTGGTGCTCCTGGTAAATTAGTATCTCTTAAAGAAACGATTCGTGGCTTTAAAGGTCTTCTAGCTGGTGAATACGATCACATCCCAGAACAAGCGTTCTACATGGTTGGTGGTATTGACGAAGTTATTGCTAAAGCCGAGAAACTTTAATTAGCTACTCTAATTTAGGAGATTCTCATGGCGACTATGCAATGTGATGTTGTAAGTGTTCAGGAGTCTTTGTACTCAGGCACTATAACTATGCTAATTGCAAAAGGTGCTGGCGGTGAGTTAGGTATTATGCCTGGCCATGCTCCGTTGGTAACTTTGCTCCAACCTGGCGCAATCCGCGTTATTTTGGAAAACGGTACAGAAGAGTTGATCTATGTATCTGGTGGTGTTCTAGAAGTTCAACCGCATGTTGTTACGGTTCTTGCAGATACTGCAGTCCGTGCAGAAAACTTAGATGAAGCAGCTATTGTTGAAGCGCGTAAACACGCTGAAGCATTGCTTGCGAATCAAAAGAGCGATTTGGACGCTGCTGCTGCTTTGGCTGCTCTTGCAGAAACTGCTGCTCAGCTGGAAACGATCCGCAAAATCAAAAACCGCGCTCAATAAGAGACGGTTTGAGATTGAAAAAACCACCCGAAAGGGTGGTTTTTTTATATACTAATTTTTTAAATAGTATTTCTAGAATAATGAAAATAGTTTCTTTGAATCCAATTTTTGAGGGTGTTAAGCAAGATTCAAAAATTGTTTATGAAAAAATATTATGTATTGAATGTAAAACAAAAATTAAGCATGAGGTATTGGTAGATATATCACACAATGATTGTTCTGATCCAAATATATCTTTTTATTATAATTATAGAATTTTGAGATGTTTAAATTGTGAGTCTATTTCATATCAAACAAAGTCCCATGACTCTTATGACGTTGATCCTGTAGGGTATGATCAAAGTGAAGATATGATCTACCAAGTAAATTATTTATATAAAACTTTTCCTCTTAGAGACGAAGAAACTGCTTTTTCTAAAGAGTTTGAGAAAATCTTACCTGAAGAGATTTATTCTACTTATGAAGAGGTCATAGTGGCGTTAAATAATAAAATGCCTTTGCTAACTGGATTAGGCTTGAGAACATTATTAGAGCAGATTGTGAAATATTTTGGTCATTCAGATGATTTGGGGGAAATTTTAAATAAGTTTGAACATGAGGGTTTTATCTCAACTAAGCAAAGAGGCTTACTTGATGATATTCGTTATTTAGGGAATGATGCTGCACATAGGGCAGACTCCAAAACTCGAAAAGAGCTAGTTTTGCACTTAAAAGTTTTAGAAAATTTAATTCAACAACTTTTTGTTTACTACAATTTAGATCAAGAAGAGATAAGAAAAATTAAAAGTGTAGGATTAAAACCATCACCTAGACATCCCATTCCAGTAGTAAGAGAAACTACTCAAAAGAGAAGACCTAAGAAGAGGTTATAAAATCTCTGCATTTATTGCATTCTGTACCACTCGATATAACTTTTACCCTTTCTCAGTAATGTTTTGAACCAATCTGTAAACCTGCACACGCCATAAAAAAATCAGTGATAAGTTAAATGATTCGAACAGATTTCGCTTGTTATAGCTTAATACGATAGAAGTTTAGAACAGGCAAAACTTATAATTGAAAAAGGGAAAACCATGGCTTATCAATCTATTAATCCATTTACCAATCAAAAATTGAAAGACTACCCATCGCATAGCGATCAAGATATTCAACATGCACTCGATACTGCAGAAAAAATCCTAAAGTCAGAATGGTCACAGCAGGTCGATACCCGTATTGCAGTACTGCGTAAATTGGCTACCAACATGCGAGCGCAAAAATCCGAACTGGCCAAGCTTATGACCCAGGATATGGGAAAACTGATTAAGCAGAGTGAAGGTGAAATCGAAACCTGCGCCAAAATTGCAGAATACTATGCCGATCATGCCAAAGAATTTTTAGCGCCAGTGTCTTATCAGACCGATCTGGGTGAAGCCTGGGTCGAGCATCATCCACTGGGTATTATTATGGCAGTTGAACCGTGGAATTTCCCATTTTATCAACTGATGCGGGTATTTGCGCCGAACTGTGCCATTGGTAATCCGGTTCTGGCAAAACATGCTGGCATTGTACCGCAATGTGCGGAAGCCTTTGAACAACTGGTCTTGGATGCAGGCGCACCCAAAGGTGTCTGGACCAATCTGTTTATCAGCAGTGATCAGGTCGCGGAAGTAATTGCAGACAAGCGCGTGCGTGGTGTGGCACTCACAGGTTCAGAAGGTGCGGGCAGTGCTGTCGCTGAACAGGCCGGAAAACATCTTAAGAAATCCACACTGGAATTGGGCGGTAATGATGTATTTATCGTACTTGATGATGCTGATCTGGAACGCGCGATCAAGTTAGGCTGTCAGGCGCGGGTTAATAATGCCGGGCAGGTGTGTACGGCGGCGAAACGATTTATCTTGCATGAAAAAATTGCCGAACAATTCAAAGCCGGCATGCTGAAAGCTTTTGAACAGTTAAAGCTGGGTGATCCGCTTGATCCTGAAACCACGTTGGGTCCATTGTCTTCAAAAGATGCGCTGGAAAAACTCTCCAAACAGGTCGAAAAGGCTGTAGCGCAAGGTGCGACCGTAGTTACTGGCGGCAAGGCTGTAGAACATCAAGGCAATTTCTATGCACCGACCATTCTGGAAAATATCACGCGTGAAAATGAAGCTTGGTATGAAGAATTTTTTGGTCCGGTGGCGCAAATTTATGTGGCGAAGAATGATGATGAGATTGTCGAAATTGCCAATGATTCCAATTATGGCCTAGGTGGCGTGATTCATTCACAGGATATCGAGCGTGCCAAAAAACTGGCGTCACGGGTGGAAACAGGCATGATCTGGATCAACTGGTTTACTGACACCACACCTGAGTTGCCATTTGGTGGAATCAAAAATTCCGGTTATGGGCATGAACTGTCGATTGATGGTTTCAGAGAATTTGTGCAGAAAAAACTGGTCGTCGTCAAAAGCCCGAAAAAATAATACGATCTAATGTCAAAGAAGCCACTATTCAGTGGCTTCTTTGTTTGGTTAGTCTGGATATTCCTCACGTTTGCCGCCTTCATAACTGGCAAAACGTGGGTGTTCTGGTGGAAATGACGGTTCAGCACTTGGCCAAGGCCAGCCCCCAAACTGAGTTTCGCGATAACGGCGAAAAGCAGTCTCCAGTTCTTGCGCACTATTCAGCACAAAAGGCCCATGCATAGCCACCGGCGCACCGATCGGTTCACCCTCCAGCCATAAAATATGTGATTCCAGCAGCCCACCTTTGAGATGAATATCTGCATCCGGTTTGAGTTCAAGTAGATGCTTCGGCGCTATCTTCTGTCCTTCAAGTTCCAGGCTTTTGCCCTGATAAAAATAACAAAAACGCGTTGCAGTAGCAGTGGTTGCAGGAATGATTAATTCTGCTTCCGGCTTTAAAGTGATTAAATAAATATTGAGCTGATTCTCTGGCATGGCTGCCCATGAATGTGGTGGCCGATCCAGTGCCTGAGTCTGTTTAAACTGCCCTGAAATGACCCCGATATCCGCTTTACGTCCGGCCGCATCGGCTGAAAATACATGTGGAATTTGTTCACGCCACAACATTTTATAATCGGCTGGCTGTTTTTTCTGTTCTGGTGAGGAGTTCAGCCAGATTTGAAACAGCTCCAGAGGATTGTCCTGATCCTGATGGATTAAGGGGAACATCTCGCAATGCTGTACCCCATTGCCAGTAGTCAGCCATTGCACATCACCCGCGCCATAACGTCCCGAGTTTCCCAGCGAGTCAAAATGATCGACATAACCGCGCTCGACAATGGTAATGGTTTCAAAGCCAGTATGCGGATGTTCCGGAAAGCCGGGAATGCTCTCGCCATAATACATGTCATATTCATGCTGCTGTGGCGGGGAAACTGGGCCTAATTCGGCATTGCCTTGCGGATAATGATCTTGATGATGAACGGTAAAAATAAAAGGATCTTTCAGATCAAGCCGGGATGTGACTGAAACCACAGAATACAGCACTGAATTCGACATGATTGAACTCCTGATGATCTGATTAGATGAAAATTCTTGATCTAAATATAATTTTTATAATCCATAACAGTGTATAGCCTGCAAGGCGATTGAGGAAGATGTGTTTCGATCAATCGCCTTAAAATGAGATTTTTAGGTATTTTAAGTATTGTCCTGATCAGTATTGCTCTCTGATTCCTGATCTGGATTCTGGATCAGCAAGCCGGCCAGTTTGACCATTTCGGATTGCACATTAACCATCTGCGATTCAATCTTTTTCAAGTTTACTTGGCTGAAATCCACCTGACCGTTTAAAAGAGGAGAGGCCAGAACTTGCTGATTGGCGGTCATGATGTTGTCACGAATCTGGTCAATTTCCTGACTTTTTAAGTTCAGGTTGCCCAGTACCTGATTAAAACTGCTGAGTTGCTGTTGTAGCTGGGTCGCAGTGGACTGCAGCTGCTGGGTATCTTTGGCTTCGACCGCCGTTTGCAGTTCGGTCTGGGTCTGTTTTAACTGCTCCACATAACTGCCGGCCTTGAGCTGCAAGTCGGCGACATCCCGAACCATATAAAACATATTGCCCGATTTAAGCTCGGTTTGCGCTGTTGGGCTCTGTTGCTGAGAGGCTAGTTCCAGATCTGAGGTCGTTGTATCTGCTGCCTGTTCAGTCGGTGTTTCGACAGCCTGTTCACAGCCCATCAGTAAAATTCCCGAGCTAAATAATGCGAAAGGAAGGACAGCATTGGCAAGAATCTTGGACATGGAATCAGGGTCTCGATACAGGTAATAGAATTTGAATAGTATTTAATATAAGGACAAACTATGGAGATAAAAAAGATTGTTGCAAACTCATAACAATTCTTCTGGGTTGCGAACGTTGCTCTATTCAGAAATAAGAAAAAGATTATTAAAAGCTGGTAAAGAAGTACTTTGCTCTCACCAAATTGGCTTATTTGGCCTGCAATCATTTTGAAGATATGTCCGGTTAATCTCAATTTAGCTAAATAGCGGTTTTAAAAAAATAAGTATCTATCAAAAAATAGATACTTATTTCAAGCTTGAAGCTTATGAGAATAATCGAGAATTATTTTGCAAGTTCTGCGTTCACTGCATCGACAATCCGTGGATCATCCGCAGTAATATCCGGTGCAAAACGTGCCACCACTTCACCATTTTTATTGATCAGGAATTTTTCAAAGTTCCATAGTACTTCTGGTGGCTGGTTTGGCGTTAGGCCATAATCGACCAGATCTTTCCACCAAGGGCCTTCACCGATGCGTTCCGGGATCGCTTGCGTAAGGGTGGTATATAAAGGATGCTTGTCTTCGCCCGCGACAGAGATTTTAGCAAATAGCGGGAAGTCGACTTTATAATTTACTGAACAGAATTCCTGAATCTCGGCTTCGCTACCCGGTTCCTGTTCCAAAAAGTTATTGGCAGGGAAGCCCAGAATTTCCAGACCTTCCGCTTTTTTGTCCTGATACAGTTTTTGTAAGCCTTCATATTGCGGCGTCAGGCCACATTTAGATGCGACGTTAACCACCAGTAAAACCTTACCTTGGTACTGGTTTAAAGTGGTTTCTGTTCCGTCAATGGTTTTGACTGGAATGTCATATACAGAGCGAGTCATTAGATTTCCTGTTTATTGCGACTGAACGGTATTTGTTTTAACGGGTATTCGCTTTCAGTACAAGTAGAAACAGGTGAGCTTAGTTACTTAAAGCTGCAAATTGCCTCAATATTATGTGAAAAATCTATTATGCTAGGATGCGCGAATAGGCATAGCTTAATAACAAGACCAGCGAATCATGGATGAAAGTATGACACAGCAACAAAAGGCAGTCTGGTGGGCCATGGCCTTACCACTGGCCGCAGTTTTGATTTGGTCTCTGAATATGACGGTTACCCGTTATGTGGCAGATTATATTTCTCCCATCAGTATCAGTTTTTATCGCTGGGCCTTGGCCTTGCTGATTTTAACTCCATTCATGTTGCCCAAAGTCAAAGCAGCGTGGCCGCAGATTCGTCCGCATCTCGGACATTTTGCCATTTTGAGTGCGCTGGGAATGGTGCTGTATCAGGGGCTGGCTTATAGCTCGGCACACTACACTACTGCCACCAACATGGGCCTGATCAATGCCTTTATTCCTATTTTTACCATTATCGTGGGTATTTTTGTTTTAAAGATTCGCCCGACACAGGCTGCAGTGCTGGGAAGTCTCTTGTCCTTTATTGGTTTGATGTATGTCATGGCACAAGGGCAGGGCCTGCAGTTTTTAACTGTCGGTGAAAGTTATATTGGCGATCTGTTGATGTTGATCGCAGTATTTTTCTATGCCTGTTATGGCGTGTTTCTGAAAAAATGGCAGATTCAGATTCCCCTCTTAGTGAGCCTGTATATCCAGATTTTTATGGCCTTTCTCTATCATATTCCTTTGGTATTGATTTTAGGTCTGGATAGCATCAATCATGCTAATGCAGCCAGCATTATCTATGCCGGAATTTTTCCTTCTATTGCCGCACCCTTGTTCTGGATGATGGCTGTGCAACAACTTGGTCCCAATCGCAGCAGTATTTTTATGAATCTGATGCCTGTCTTTACCGCAGTAGTCGCATATTTGTGGCTGGGCGAAGCCTGGACCATGTATCACAGTATCGGCGGTGGCATCATTTTACTCGGAATCCTCTGGGCACAATATCCCGGAAGATCTGCTTAATCAGGAATTAAAAGAGCTGATTAAGAATTTTTTCTGATTAAATATTGATCTTTTGAACATTTTTTTTTAATTGAAATCCCCTTTTAAATGCTAATTTTCAAATGTTAAAACAAATAGAAAAATATCGTTTTATTTTAAAAAGAGAATAGAAAGAGCAAGATATTTTGAATATTGGTCAAAAATTGTTTGCTATTAATAGAAAATATGTATTATTTGATTGTTTTATTATACTTGTCGTTGTACTCAGTTTCTTTCATAATGCGCCCATCGAGAATGATCATGCAAGAAAATCCTTGTTTTATCAGACTCCCAGAGATTTTCTGAACCCTCTGGATGTGATTTATGCACATCCTTTTTTATGCTCAGCCATCCCTATATGGCTGAGCTTTTTTTTGTCTTAAAACTTTAGTCGGGCTTGAGTGTCCCGACTAAATCAGACACGAATAACTACGCCAGTCACTGCATCAATGATCCGGCTTGGTTGCTGACTTAAACCGAGGTCACCATTCAGATAATTCAGGTTCTGGTCAAAATAGCGGATCGCATCCTGCAGTGAGCGGGCAGGTTCCATGCCGGCAGGGTTGGCACTGGTAGAAACGATAAAACCGCCAAAGGCCTGACACAATGCTACACAGAGCGGGTGAGTGGTCACGCGGACGGCTACTTTAGGATGATGACCTTTAATCCAGTCAGGAATATCTTTATTTGCAGGAAGCAGCCAGGTGGTCGCACGCTCAGCAGGCCTGTCATTGCTCCAGGATTCAATCACTTTTTCACGCATTTCTTCGCTTAAATCCTGCAGCAGGTGTTCTACCTGTGAAAGATGAGCTGCCAACAAAATTACACCTTTCTCAATCGGGCGCTGCTTCAATTCTAAAATTTGATGAAATGCCTGTTCATTATAGGGGTCGCAACCCAAGCCCCAAACAGCCTCTGTGGGATATGCCAAGACTTGTCCGTCTTTAAGCCATGCTGCTGCTTCGGCAACAGAGGTAGTGATCATGTGGATACCTTATATTAAACAACAAAGCGCTATTGTGAACTTTATTTGAGAATCCGACAACGTAGATACAGGCCGGCTTGCTGGGTACAAAAACCGAGTAACTCCAGCTCCATCAGTTGACTGGTCAGCGCAGACACTTCTTGCTGTACCTGTGTCCTCAGCTGATCCAGACTCTGTCCCACCCAGTCCAGTTGATTATAAAGACTGAGCAGATGTGGCGGAATCTGCTGAGGTTCTGCTTCAGTAACTTCCATTTTGGTGGTGTTTTCCATCGCTTGCCATTGCGTCGCCAGTGCCAGTTCTTCGATGACCTGCTGCGGGTGATCAATCAAAATTGCACCTTCACGAATCAGTTGGTGGCAGCCCTGATGATGCTCGCTGTAAATATGTCCCGGAATGGCAAACACAGTTTTACCTTGCTCAGCTGCCAGTTTAGCCGTAATCAGAGAACCACTTTTTAATGCAGCCTCTGCCACAATCACACCTAGACTTAAACCACTGACGATTCGGTTGCGCCGTGGGAAATGGTGTTGCAAAGGCAGCGTATCTGGTAGAAACTCACTGATGACTGCACCATCGTGCTCAATGATTTGCTGGCGTAGTGATTGATGTTGTGCTGGATAGGTTTGATCCAGTCCAGTCGCCATCACTGCAATTGTCCCTTGATGCTGTAACGCAGCCCGATGCGCTGCTTCATCAATACCGTATGCCAGACCGCTATTGATATAGAAACCCTGTTCACTCAAATAAAAGGCAAAATCATAAGCCACTTGCCGGCCATGCGGACTCGGCTTGCGACTGCCCACAATTGCAATCTGTGCCTGAAGCAGGGTATCAGGTCGACCTTGACCAAAAATGATCGGTGGTTTATCTACATAAGGATGCAACTGCTGCGGGTAATGCGGATCGCTATGCAATAAAATAAAATCGCTATCCTGCTGGATCTGTTGCAGACAACGCTGAAATTTCTGTTGCGCTTCTGGGAGGTAAAACTCTTTTAAGCGCTGCACATGATTGGCATGAAGGCCGAGTGCTTGCCAGACGGGTACTTGATCCGGCTGAAGGGCATGCGCCAGTTCGGCATAATGTTGACTGATTTTATAGAAACTCGAAAGAGAATGCTGAACCAGATACCATAACGTAATTGTTTCCAGTTGCGCGCGTGATAACGGGTTCAGCATATTGAGACCTATAGGGTTGTCTTCTTATTATTAAGTTTTTTTATTTAGACAAATATTTATTCATCTAAAAGAGGTGCTTGAATTCCTGCACCAACCTTGATTGGTAATTCGCTCTCTAGCACATAGGCATAGCTTAATTGATCGAAGTTTTTGAATACCATGATTTGGCCAATACGCTCACCTGGCAATTGCACACGTTCTTTAGTTTTAGGATCAGTGACCACTTCACCTTTTTGATTCACACTAAAGACATGACCCGTCTGAACTCCATGTGCCGTACCACGGTCAATGGTGACAACACTATGACGTGCTGCTGTACCAATTGACCCCAATACACGCACAATCTGGCCACCGGCAGCAATATTTTCTGCATTGGTCGGATAGAACAGAGTCGGTAACATTGGATCGTATTCTGGTAAGACACGATCACCGCGACGTACTTCAGCATTGTAACTATCTGTCAGTTCAAGTGTGGTGACATCACCTTCGCCACGAACTGCAATACCAGATGCCACCTGTTGCAGCTCAAGTGCAGCAGTATATTTCTTGCCGTTTGCATCCGTAAATACATACGGTTCAGCTTCACGATAAACGGCATAGCGTTGACCCACTACCAGACCGTGACCACGTGCATAAACTTTCTGGCCTTTGCCAGCCAGTACGCGCTGATCTGCAGTTCCGAGAATGTAGGGTGTGCCCTGAACTGAATCAGGCGCCAGAAGGGTATAGCGTTCCAACCACTGCTTGATATGCTCAAGCGGAATCACTGGAATCGTATTATTTAAAGATTCAACACGAATCTGGGGTTGCAGAGAAGTACTGCCAAGATAGCGGCTGATAATACCTTCACAACCATCACCTTCGTCTTTACCAATAATCGGACGGCCTTGGTAATCACACATCAGCAGGCGGTCACCCGGGAAAATCCAATGTGGATTTTTCACGTGCTTATTACTGGCCCAGATTTCCGGCCAACGGACCGGATTTTTCAGGAAGCGTTTCGAGATATCCCAAAGCGTATCGCCTTTTTTCACCACATAAACGTTCGGTGCATTAGCTTTTAATGCCGGTGGATTGACGTTGCGTGCAGGTGCTGCCTCGGCAGAATGAATGGTCCCCATACTGACGCCTACACAAACTGCAAGTGCCAGCATCTGATTTTTAGACCCCAAGGCACTAAAAAATGGCATGCCCTTCAAAACCTTTTTCATTATCATAATTCCTAAAATTATGTGCGTAGTTGCGTTATAATAACGATCTTACACACATTTTTTTGATGAAGCATTCCCTTCATTTGGTTTTTTGATCAATGGCATAATTGAGGACGCAGTATGGCCTTATTACCTATTTTAAGTTTCCCGGATCCCCGTCTTCGTACCATTGCACAACCTGTCGAAGAAGTGACTGATGAAATTCGTCAGCTCGCTGCGGATATGTTTGAAACCATGTATGAAGCACCAGGTATCGGACTTGCCGCGACTCAGGTGGATCGTCATATTCAGCTGATTGTTATGGATCTGTCTGAAAATAAAGATCAACCGATGGTGTTTATTAACCCCAAAATCACACCATTGACTGAAGAAACGCAGCCCTACGAAGAAGGCTGTCTATCAGTTCCTCAAATATACGATAAAGTTGATCGTCCGTCACGCGTAAAAATCGAGGCAATTAATCTGGAAGGTCAAGCATTTGAGCTCGATGCTGACGGACTTCTCGCTGTGTGTATCCAACATGAAATGGATCACTTAAATGGCAAATTATTTGTCGATTATTTATCGCCATTAAAACGTCAACGGGCACGTGAAAAAGTGGAAAAACTGGTCCGCCAGCGTAATAAAGACAAGGTCGCAGTCAAGCGCTAAGTCTATTATTTTGGCTCAATTTAATGTCAAATAAAGCCCAATTTCAATTGGGCTTTGTTATACTGGGCACCAGCATATTTTAGGGTTGATCTGTGTTGTTACGAGGTGGGCTGCTATTTGCATTTGCAGCTGTGTTTCTACAGATTGCTGTATTTTTACAGCCTTTGTTACCGAAGCAATATCAGGTTGCTCCGGTCTGTGAAACCATCACGCGTGCGCTTTTTATCGCGACAGATGCTCATGCGCAGCATAGCGCTGGCGAGCATAGTCACCTTATCCAATCTGATCATCTTCAACATGATCATCATGATGCCAATCATCAGTGTCAGTACTGTAAGGTTCATGCCAATTTAGTCTTACCACCTGATCTGGACATCAAACAGGTTCTTGACCGGATTCATGTCCGTTTAATTGCCTATCAAAAAACCTTTAAGCATGTCTGGTTTGTCCTTCAGCAACTCTTCTTAATTCCTCAGGGGCGAGCGCCACCACTGCCTGCATAAATCTGCATTTTTCAGCTTGGGTTGGTATTGACTCAAGCCGTGCCTAATTTATGTATTTAGTGAGATAGAGAAATGGCTCAGCCTAAATTTTCTTTACAGCCACTTGCGGCTGCGATTTGTGTTGCTTGTTATTCTTCGATAGTGATGGCCAATGACGCCATGCCGGTTCAGACATTTGCCCCGATTGTGGTGACGTCAGCATCAGGTAATGATGCCAATGGGCTGATTGTCCGCGCTGATCCAAAACAGCCGATTCAACCGATTCCTGCCAGTGATGGTGCGGATTATTTGCAAAGTATTGTCGGCTTTAGTTCGGTCAATAGCGGTGCCGGCACCAATGGTGATGTGACGTTCCGCGGCATGTTTGGTTCACGAATTAAGATCCTAACTGATGGCACCGAAAACCTGGGCGCCTGTCCAAGTCGTATGGATTCGCCGACCTCTTATATTTCTCCGGAAAGCTATGACCGTATTTCGGTGATTAAAGGACCGCAAACGGTTCAGTATGCCAATACTGGCTCTGCGGCCACAGTGATTTTCGAACGTACACCGGAGCAGTTTGATCAAGATCAAAACTATCGCGGTCAGGCCAGTGTCTTGATGGGAGCTTTCGGACGTCTTGATCATAATGTGGAAGTCGCAGCAGGCGATGAACAGAAATATATTCGCCTCAATACCAATCGTTCGGTATTGAATAGCTATCAAGATGGAGATGGAACCACTGTACCTTCAGATTGGGAGCGCTGGAATGCGGATCTGGCATTGGGCTGGACTCCAGATACAGATACCTGGGTAGAGCTAAGTGGCGGTAAAGCTGATGGTGAAGCAGTTTATGCCGGCCGTGCAATGGACGGTTCCAAGTTTGCCCGCGAAAGTTTAGGACTTCGTGTAGAAAAGAAAAATCTTACCGATATCATTCAAAAAGTCGAAGCTCAAGTGAACTATAACTTTAATGACCACGTTATGGATAACTTTAGTTTACGTGAGTTCCAGCCTGGAGGAATGATGAGTATGCCAATGGCGACCAATGTGACACGTAAAACATTGAACGCACGTATGGCAATGACCAATGAGTGGGATAAATTGCAGCTGATTACTGGTATTGATAGTCAGAACAATGAACATACTAAACGTAACGGAAGTCTGATGACGCCGTATCAAACTCAGCCACGAACTCAAGATATGGAATTCCAGTCTGTGGGGGCTTTTGGAGAATTGAGTTATCAGCTTAGTGATAACAATAAGCTAGTGTCTGGTGTTCGTCTTGATCAGGTCAATGTAGACGCTGTTCAATCTCAACAGGAACGCAAAGAAACTTTACCGAGTGCCTTTATTCGTTTTGAAAATCATCATCCCGATCATGACGATGGCAAGACCTATATTGGTCTGGGTTATGTCGAGCGTATGCCGGATTACTGGGAATTGTTTAGTCCTAAAACGGGAAATGATAACGTCAATACTTTTGCCAATATTGATATTGAAAAGACATTACAGTTTGATTTTGGTTATCAACATGAGCATGGTCATTTCAACTCATGGGCATCCGCATACGCAGGTTTGATTAATGATTATGTGTTAACGACATATAAACCTACTGGCATGATGGGAATGCTTGAAGCACATACCCGTAATGTCGATGCCACTATCGCTGGTGCAGAAGCTGGAATTGGTTACCAGTTTACTGACCGCCTGCAGGCCGATATCAGCGCCATGTATGCCTGGGGTGAAAACACCACAGATAATACGCCGTTACCACAAATCTCTCCTTTAGAAGCCCGTGTTAACTTGCGCTATGTTCAAGACAAATATAATTTTGGATTGCTATGGCGTGTAGTAGATGGTCAAAACCGGATCAGTCTTAACGAAGGTAATATTGTGGGTTATGACAACAAGCAGAGCGCAGGCTTTGGCACTTTGTCTTTAAACGGTAGCTACCATGTCATGGATAGCGTGGATATATCAGTCGGAGTCGATAATGTCCTAGACCGGACTTATACCGAGCACTTAAATAAAATGGGTGCTTCCGGGACAGGTTTACCAACAACCGAGCAGTTTAATAATATGGGACGTAATTACTGGGCACGTGTCAGTATGAAATTCTAATTGTTGCTCAGTACTCCAAAAGCCATTGCTCAATAGCGATGGCTTTTTAATTTTTAGGGTTGCAATAAATTTTCCATATTTAAATAGGGCCTATGTATCTTGGAAGAAGACTGGATAAAACAAGTTTTGTGTATATAAACGCCAGGTTGATGAAGAATCAAACAAGAATAGAATGTGAATTGAACGACATAAGTCATGTGATAAAGACTTTTATAATTTAAATTCAAATAAAACAATATCTTATTGATTTAGTGGGTAGGTTTTGTTGAAGGTGCTCAATAAAATTCAAAAATAATGAAAATAAATTAACTATATATAACAATTACTTGTATTTTTATTGGTTTATAAAACAAACACACGATAAAAAATCTTTGCAAGAAGTGTTGCAAGCGCTCTGAAATGCTGTAGAATGCACATCCATCGGCGGTGATGAAGATTAAAACTTCTGATAAAACAGTGACTTAGTTAAGTTTGATTGAGTT
>NZ_JAMXXS010000037.1:0-24407 GCF_024129595.1 Acinetobacter lwoffii
AGACGGAAAAGATTCGGTTTACGCATTAACTTAATTGCTGCACTCGTAAACCGGATAAACTTGCAATAATGACTTTCGCAAGAGATCTAATCTTTGATGGGATATTCATTCACACCTTTTTTACAATTCATCCATATAGAATTTTCAATGAAATTTTTATGATGTTTCTTTATCAGGAAGAAATTTAGGTAGGCATTCTGAACCTTTTTTCGTGTTCATCATCGATAAACATTTTAGGTCGTTCGTTTCCCTACAGGGAGTTTAATGAAACATTTTGAATGTGCCGTCTGCAAGCAACAGCTGTTTTTTTACAAATCAGTTTGTGATCACTGTCTGTCACCGATCGGTTATATCGCTTCGGAAAAAGAGCTATGCGCATTCGAAAAACAGAGTGCTGAGCGATGGGTTCCAATCGCCAAAAACTACCAGCATGCCAGTTATAAACCCTGTCACAATTATGTAAATTATCAGGTATGCAACTGGATGATTCCCAGCGATGAAGATGAGGAATTTTGTGAATCCTGTCAGCTTACCCATGTCATTCCTGATCTGGAAAATTCCGAGAACCTGATTTACTGGTTTCGACTGGAAGAAGCCAAACGCCGTTTCCTGTATTTGGCCCAGCGCATGAACATGATGCCACGCCCTAAAAAGTCTGAAGATGATCCATTTGGTCTGCGATTTGATTTTCTCCTGCCTCAAGAAGATAAGCCTGTTTTAATTGGTCATGCTAATGGTGTCATTACCCTAAATGCAATTGAAGCTGATGTTGTTTATCGTGAAACTACACGTGTAAATATGGGTGAAAACTACCGGACTTTATTGGGTCATTTTCGTCATGAAAGTGGCCATTATTATTTTGCGCTCATGCAACATATGCATCCGGAATTGCTAGATGAATTCCGTCAGTATTTTGGCGATGAGCGGCAGGATTATGGCAAGGCACTTGAACGCCATTATAATGAAGGCGCGCCAATCAACTGGCAGGAAAAGTACATCAGTGCTTATGCTACCGCCCATCCCTGGGAAGACTGGGCAGAAACCTGGGCGCACTATCTGCATATGATGGAAACACTGGAAACTGCCTACTATGGTGGTATGCGTGTTGAAGGAAATGGCAGCTATCTGGCCAGCATGGATTTTAAAGAATGCCCGATTGGTGGACAGGATTTTGAACATATTCTGGAAAACTGGGTTACCTTGACCTTTAATCTAAATGCCTTAAACCGTTGTATGGGCCTGGAAGATGCCTACCCGTTCAAGCTGAGCGAAGCGGTTAAAGACAAGTTACGATTTATTCACCGGCATGTGCTGGAAAAAGTTTTTAAATAATTTAAAAAGTAATTTTTATAGTAAAACTATTGATGGAATGGGATCAGCAAAGTCTGAAAATATGGATTTTATTGTGTATTTTAAAAATTAATATGATTTAAAAAATCCCTGCTCCTGGCGAACCAAGAGCAGCAACTTTTGAATGAATCAGTATTTAGTTTGCTACCTGAATATACGATTTAAGATGGGCTTAAATTAGTTCCACAGCAATCGCAGTCGCTTCACCACCACCGATACATAAGGATGCAATTCCTTTCTTACCACCAGTACGTTTTAAGGCATGAATCAAGGTCACGATAATACGGGAACCAGAAGAACCCAATGGATGACCAAGTGCACAGGCACCGCCATTAATGTTCACTTTTGCTGGATCAAGTTTAAAGCCATCAATGGCTAACATGGTCACCATGGCGAACGCTTCGTTGATTTCCCAAAGGTCAACATCCTGAGCATCCCAACCGGTTTTTTTCAGGACTTTTTCAATCGCACCAACCGGTGCAATGGTAAATTCTGATGGATGCTGCGAATGGCTGGCATAGGCCAGAATATGAGCTAGCGGTTTTAAGTTACGCTGTGCAGCAATTTCGCTCGAGGTGATCACCAGTGCTGAAGCACCATCTGAAATTGAACTGGCATTTGCCGCAGTAATGGTTCCGTCTTTTTTGAACGCTGGACGCAGAGTTGGAATTTTGTCAGCCTTGGCATTTAAAGGCTGTTCATCCTGTTCCACCACCACATCGCCTTTACGGCTACTGACAGTGACCGGTACGATTTCATCTTTAAAGAAACCTTGCTGCACCGCCGTCACGGCTTTATTTAAGGAACCAATCGCATAGTCATCCTGCTGCTCACGGGTATAACCTTTTTTATCCGCCATTTCCTGAGCAAGAATTCCCATCGACAGGCCTGTTTCCGCATCTTCCAGACCTTCCTGGAACATATGATCAATGACCTTTCCATGCCCCATACGGAATCCGGCACGTGCCTTGTCCATCAAATATGGTGCGTTCGACATCGACTCCATACCGCCAGCCACCACAATCTCTGCTGAACCGGCTTTGATCGCATCTGCTGCCTGCATCACGGCTTTCATACCAGAACCACAAATTTTATTAATCGTGGTCGCCCCCGTGGAATCCGGTAGACCCGCCTGACGCATGGCCTGACGTGCCGGACCCTGTTTTAAACCAGCAGGAAGAACGCAGCCCATAATCACTTCATCAATATCATTGGCCGACAGACCTGCACGTGCCACTACTTCTTTAATTGCCACAGCACCCAAATCTGGCGCGGTACAGCTTGACAATGAACCTTGAAAACCGCCCATCGCGGTACGTACTGCATCTACAATTACGATCATTTTAGTTTCATCCTTTTTCATCATTGTTATCAACCCTACATAGCCAAAGCACTGTAGGGCTGGTCCTTCGCAATCATTGCGGGTTAAGCCTGTGCGGTAAAATATGCTTCAGGCAATTGCATGACCAGTTCCGCACCGGCCTGAATACGCTGGATTCGTGCACTCAAATCCGGAAGTACTTTGGCAACATAGTAGTTGGCCAGTACCAGTTTGTTCTGGAAGTAACTATCGTCTTTGGCTGCGGCGGCTTTGCTAATCCGCGCATACATATAGACAAAGCTGAGCAGCCCAACCGCATGTAAATAATCGACAGCAATCGAATTAGCAAAATCAGGGTTCAGCTTAGACTGCTCGACGATGAATTTGGTGATATCTTCAAGTTGCTGGCAGGCTTCTAATGTCGCCGTTTTAATCGTCAATGAATCATGTAAATTTTGGGCAAATTCACGGATTTCAGCAATATATTCCGCGATATAAGCCCCATTACATTTGGTGGTTTTACGCCCAATCAGGTCAATCGCCTGCACGCCATTGGTGCCTTCATAAATCTGTGAAATACGCAGGTCACGAATACACTGTTCCATGCCCCATTCACGGATATAACCATGACCACCGAAGCACATTTGCGCTTCCAGTGCAGAATCCAGTGCCTTGTCGGTCAAATAAGCTTTGGCGATTGGCGTTAACAGCGCCACACGGTCAGTCGCTTTACGCACCGCTTCAGGGTCGGTTGAGTATTTGGTAATATCCAGTTGTTGACCTACACACACCGCAAACGCACGTGAAGCTTCATTGTTAGCACGTACATTGAGCAGCATACGGCGTACATCGCCATGGACTAGAATTGAATCGGCTGGTTTTTCTGGAGATTTTGCACCAGTTGATGCACGGCCCTGTAAACGGTCCGTCGCATATTGTGCCGCATTCTGGTAGGCAAATTCTGCTGCACCAATGCCCTGAATTCCCATAGACAAACGTTCGTAGTTCATCATCACGAACATGCCGGCCAGACCTTCATTTTCATTGCCAACCATATAGCCCTTGGCGCCGTCAAAGTTCATGACGCAGGTCGCCGAGCCTTTAATTCCCATTTTATGTTCGATTGAACCGGCAGCTACTGTATTACGCTCACCCAGTGATCCATCTGCATTGACCAGGAATTTCGGCACAATAAATAATGAAATACCACGTGAACCTGCTGGTGCATTCGGAGTTTTTGCCAGCACCAGATGAATGATATTTTCACTCAGATCATGCTCGCCGCTGGTAATAAAAATTTTGGTACCGGTAATATTATATGAACCATCTTCATTCGGTTCAGCTTTGGTCTTGATAATGCCAAGATCTGTGCCGGAATGTGGTTCAGTCAGACACATGGTGCCCGACCATTCACCCGTATAGAATTTTGGTAAATAAGTTTCTTTCTGTTCCTGTGAGGCGCGGTCATTGATCGCCATACCTGCACCCACAGTGAGTAGTGGATAAAGCATAAAAGATGGATTGGTGCTCCAGATCATTTCATCCGCCAGAACCGTGAGCATCTTCGGCATATTTTGTCCGCCCCATTCTTCAGGAGCACCCAAGCCTACCCAGCCACCTTCGGCAAACTGTTTAAAGGCTTCCTTGAAACCAGCCGGCGTAATCACCTCACCGTTTTTAAACTGAGCACCACCCTCTTCATCTGCAGGACGATTCAGGTCAAGAATAACATTCTTGGAAAATTTGGCCATCTCTTCCAGAATTGCATTTGCCGTCGCCATATCTAAATGTGCAAGATTTTCATTACCTTGCCAAAATTGTTCCGCTTGGAATACATCATTTAAAATAAATTCCATGTCTTTTAGCGGCGCATTATAAATCGGCATTTTTAAATTCCTTAAAGGGTGATACTCAATCCTGTTGCTAAATATTTTCTAATTTTCATTAGGATCCAAACAGGCGATTTTAAAATCGTGATATCCAATTCTTGCAGTATTAAATCTAAATCTAGATTCATAAATTTGCCTTGTAAATCACGTCTTCATGTTCAGTATGAGTGACTGAATATGCCAGCTTAATATTGATCGTTTTCCTGTGCTAAACCCTGATGAATATGGGCTTAAAACAGTCGAAGGATTTAGCTTCGTGCGCTGAAACAATAAAATAATTATACTGAAAATGGAATTTTATTTAGCAAAGTTGATCTCTAGGGTTCAGTTTTCTTGACAATATTTCTGTCTGCTTAGCATCGCTATTTTTATTTGTCAGCAGTTGCTGCATAAATATACAAAATGAGATAAATATCACGACCTTAGTTTTATAGCCATCGCGTGCAAAATTGCATATTCTTGAAAGGTTCTTTTTCGAAAAGTATGGACCAAGAAGATGACGACTGTAAGACAGCAGAACTTCCTTCTTCGTAAAGAGAAGATCCTCAGCATGGCGGAAAGCCTGCTACTGGATAATAATCAGGACATTACCCTGAGTGAGCTGGCCAGTGAACTGGACATCGCAAAAGGAACCATCTACAAACATTTTAAAAGCAAGAACCAGTTATATTTAGAACTGATTATTCTGAATGAAAAAAGAATTCTAGAAATATCAAAAAAACATAATAACGATATTAAAAGTTATGTTTCACAATATATGCTCTATCACATGCTCAATTCAAACCGAACCATCCTGTTGCATGTCATTGAAGAGCGTTTAACCAATAACGAAAAAAATCTGAAAGAGTTATTTCAGGAGCTTTATCGGATTCGTGAAGAACGGATTATCCGGATTAAAGACATCACCCATGATTATCTGGTGGCTTTAGAAAGTGCCATGTCGATTCGCGATTATTTGTCTTATATCTGGACAGTCACCTATGGCGCTTCGCTATTATTAAATTCGACCAATTACCAAAAAGCGATTGGTTCGCGCGAACGTCTGATTAAACTGTATATTAATCAAGCGCTGATGACGCCAGATAAAATCTCATCGGTATAATCACGATAATAAAAAAATGCCTGATTCGATCAAGCATTTTTTTATTTGGCTGTATAAGTTCATAAGATCACTTTCGCGATCTAACTCGACAATGATCAGGCTGCCACAGGCGGGAAACCATCTTCGGTTAAAGCTGCCACAATCTCAGACTCACTGACTGTCGATTCAACTTCAACTAGCTTAGTCGCCACATCAATATTCACAGTGGCATTTTCATCCAGATCTTTAATCGTAGCCGTGACACTGCGCGCGCAGCCACCACAAGTCATATTTTCAATACGGAATTTCATGTTTAGCTCCATAGGATCGGTTTAAAAATTGATGTGAATACAGCGCATGTCAGTGCTGTTCAGTTCCGACACCCTGTTCAATCTGTTTTAAAATCTGGCAATCAGACTGTTCATTGCCGGCACACTGCTCAACTGATTGCTGTAAAATTAATAGCATATGCTGCATATCGGCAATTTTCTGTTGTAAAAACTGGATATGTTTTTGTGCCAGCTGTTTGACCTCACTACTCTGGCGTGAGCTGTTCAGCCACAGGCCGAGTAACTCTTTCATCTGCTCTGAAGAAAATCCCAGTTCACGTGCATGCTGGATAAAACTTAAGGTTTTAATGTCCGCGTCACTATAAACCCGATAACCTGTATTACTACGTTTCGGAGCCGGCAACAAACCAATGTCTTCATAATAACGAATCATTTTCGCAGAGATGCCGGACCGTTTTGCGGCCTGACCAATATTCATCATACTGACTCCTTAAACTGCACCGGCTGATAGGCTTTTAATCTCAAGGCATTGCTGACGACAAACACGGAGGACAACGCCATCGCACCTGCGGCAAACATTGGCGATAACAATATACCCCAGAATGGATAGAGCACCCCGGCGGCAATCGGGATTAAAGCAATATTATAGACAAAGGCCCAGAACAGGTTCTGCCGGATATTGCGCATGGTGGCCTGACTCAGACCAATTCCGGTGGCCACATGCTGTAAATTACCTGACATCAACACCACATCGGCTGCCTCAATCGCGACATCGGTGCCTGTACCAATCGCCATGCCAACATCAGCCTGTGCCAGTGCCGGGGCATCATTGATTCCGTCCCCGACAAAAGTGAGTACGCCATATTGCTGCTGGAGTTGACGTACCGCATCCACTTTCTCATGCGGTAAAACTTCCGCAATTACCTGATCAATTTTCAGCTGTTTGGCAATGGCCTGCGCGGTATGCTGATTGTCACCGGTGATCATCGCTACTTTTAGACCCTGCTCATGCAAGGCCTGAATCGCACTATAGGTAGTTGCTTTAATCGGATCCGCGACGGCAATAATCGCCGCCAGCTTTTGATTGATCGCCACATATAAGGGACTACGGCCCTGATCACCGAGTTTTTGTGCAGTAGACCGAAACAGATCGACATTTAGACCTAAGTTCTGCATCAGACGTTCAGCTCCAATATGCAGCTGCTGACCAGCTACCTGTGCCTTGACCCCTGCGCCGGTGATCGAATCAAAATCTGTGACTTCACTCAGTTCCAGTTGTTGCTCATGAGCTGCCTGAACAATGGCATGGGCAATCGGATGTTCTGACTTGGCTTCAACCGAAGCCACCAGTTGCAATACAGTCTGCTGATTAAAATCTGCTGTGACTTCAAAGTCCGTCAGCAACGGTTTTCCTTCAGTCAAGGTTCCGGTTTTATCAAGTGCGACGACTTGGGTTTGCTGCAATAACTGTAAAGCTTCACCCTTACGAAACAGCACGCCCAGTTCAGCGGCACGCCCAGTTCCGACCATAATTGAGGTCGGCGTTGCCAGCCCCATCGCACACGGACAGGCAATAATCAGCACCGCCACGGCGTTGACCAATGCATAGGTCAGATTGGGTTCAGGCCCAAACAGGAACCAGACCATGAAGGTCAAGGCCGCCAGTGCCATGACGGCAGGTACAAACCATAAAGTCACTTTATCGACCACGGCCTGAATTGGCAGTTTTGAGCCTTGTGCCTGTTCTACCATCTGAATAATCTGCGCCAGTACCGAATCCTGTCCGACCGCAGTGGCCTTGATTTTCAAGGTTCCGTTCTGGTTTACTGTACCGCCGACCACCTGATCGCCAGCCTGTTTGGCCACAGGCAAAGGTTCACCGCTAATCATCGCTTCATCAATATAACTTTGTCCGGCAACCACTTCACCATCGACAGCGACTTTTTCACCCGGACGAATTTCAATCAACATTCCTTGTTGCACATCGGAAATTGCCAGATCAACCCAGTGATCATTCTGTTCTACCCGTGCCGTTTTCGGTTGCAAGCCGACTAGATACTGAATCGCTTCCGAGGTTTTACCTTTGGCTTTGGCTTCCAGATAACGCCCCAGTAAAATCAGCGCGACAATAACGGCGGCCGCTTCAAAATACACATGCACAGTGAACTGCGGTAACAACTGCGGAAAAAAGGTCGCAATACAGGAAAAGCCATATGCGGCAATCGTTCCAACGGCCACCAGCGAGTTCATATCCGGTGCCAGACGCAATAAAGCTGGAATACCATGCTGATAAAAACGCCGTCCCGGAATAATCAGCACCAAAGTGGTCAGCACAAACTGTAGATACCAGCTGTTTTGGGTTCCCAACGTATGGGCAATAAAATGATGAAACGCCGGAATCAAGTGCGAGCCCATTTCCAGAATAAATACAGGTGCTGTCAGAATGACCGCAAGCCATAAATCTCGTTTCAGTTGTGCCGTTTCATTGGCTTTCTTTTCCTGAAAAGCACCATGACTATCTGCCGACATATCCGTACCGGATTTTACTGTGGCTTGATAACCTGCTTTCTCCACGGCAGCAATCAAGGCCGGAATCTGGGAATGTGAGGCTTTCACCCAGGCAGTTTCGGTGGCCAGATTGACCTGTGCTTCGCTGACACCTTCTACTTTCAATAAAGCTTTTTCAACCCGTGCCACACATGAAGCGCAAGTCATACCTTCAATCGTCAGTTCAATCCGGTTGCTCTGAATATCAAAACCGGCTTTTTGCACTGCCTGAGTTAGTTTAAACAATGGCACAGAATTGATCGCACTCACATGCGCCCTTTCAGTGGCCAGATTCACTTGTGCATCCAGTACGCCTTCCACTTTTTTTAGGGCTTTTTCTACGCGAGCCACACAGGATGCACAGGTCATGCCTTCAATATTTAAATCAAACTGTTGCGTCGGTACATCAAAACCGGATTTTTCAATTGCTTGAACCAGCGCAGCGGCAGCAATTGGCTGCTGGCTTTTAATAAAAGCTTTTTCAGTCGATAGATTGACAGATGCCTCGACCACGCCTTCAATTTTTTTCAAGGCTTTTTCTACCCGAGCTACACAGGAGGCGCAGGTCATACCGCCAATCTGCACCTGCTGTTCATATAACCGGTTGCTGTCTTGTTCTGCCATGCCCATCTCCACACCTCAACTCATTGTTGATGTTATAGCTTAAACATTCCCATCATGGTAAGGTCAAGTCCTTCATCTGACTATTTTAAAAATAATGCAGCGTCCTGCTGCGATTTAAAATCACCCAATAAAAAGCCCGAAGATGACTTCAGGCTTGTATGGCAGTATTTAAAATATAAAATGCATCAATGTTATTCGGCAGAAATATCTTCAAACAAGATCGAAGACAGGTAACGTTCACCACCATCTGGCAAAATCACCACAATATTTTTACCGGTATTTTCAGGGCGAGCTGCCAATTGTGCCGCTGCTGCCATAGCCGCGCCACTTGAAATACCGACCAGGATACCTTCCTGAGCCGCAGTTTTACGTGCCCACTCGACTGCATCTGCACTATTAATGGCAATCACTTCATCAACGAGGTCTAGGTCCAAATTGCCTGGAATGAAGTTGGCACCGATCCCCTGAATTTTGTGTGGTCCAGGTGTAATGTCTTCACCGCGTTTGGCCTGACCAATAATTGCAGACTCAGCAGGTTCCACCGCCACAGAATATAAAGGCTTGTTTTTCACTTTTTCAAAGTAGCGTGAAATACCGGTAATGGTTCCACCCGTTCCGACACCTGCGACCAGAATATCGACATTGCCCGCAGTCGCTTCCCAGATTTCTGGGCCTGTGGTTTCTTCATGAATTTTAGGGTTGGCTGGATTTTCAAACTGTTGTGGCAGGTAGTACAGTTCAGGATTTTCATTGACTAGACGTTGTGCTTCTTCAATCGCGCCCTTCATGCCTTTGGCCGGATCAGTCAAAACCAGATTGGCACCCAATGCTTTCACCACCTTACGGCGTTCAATACTCATGCTTGAAGGCATGGTCAAAGTAATGTCATAACCTTTGGCTGCCGCAACAAAAGCCAATGCAATACCGGTATTGCCGCTGGTCGGCTCGACAATATGCATACCGGGTTTGAGCTTGCCAGATTTTTCAGCATCATTAATCAACGCGGCACCAATACGACACTTGACTGAAAATGCCGGATTACGGCTTTCAATTTTCGCAAGTACCGTGGCCGGAGCGGAAATCACACGATTAATACGAACAAGCGGTGTATTTCCAATCGCGTCTGCATTATTACTATAAACCGCTATACCTAAATTATTCGGTGTTGGAAAAGCTGAATCTGTACTCATGATGATATCCCTGATGTTATTGGTTCAAGTCGCTTAAACATCATACAAGCATTTTTTTGCTTTGTAGATGTTTGATGAAACTTGCACTTCATTGCACGAATGTGAACTAAAATACTTTCTGCACTATGCAATAAATTTATCTTATCTATCAATATTTAAAATATAATTTTAATTGATAATTCAATTCATTAAAAACCATAAAACTTAACTGTTTTTATCAATATATTACCGGTTGAGACCCGTATAATTAGCGTGCTGTAACTTTATGGACATATTAAATGAAAACCGATTTTGAAATCACGACTATGCGCGATTCAGCAGAACAGGTCGTCGGCATTTTAAAATCTCTCGCCAATACCGACCGTCTACTCATTTTATGTCATCTTTCTCAAGCAGAATTGAACGTTTCGCAAATTGAGGAAATTACCCAGATTAAACAACCTACCCTTTCTCAGCAATTGATGATGCTGCGTAAAAGTGATGTTGTGAATACGCGACGCGATGGTAAACAGATTTATTATTCCATTAAAGACCAAAATCTGGTGGTGGTCTTAAATACCCTGTATGAATTGTACTGTGCGGACAAGATGAAATAATTCATCTTTTAGCGGTTTTAGGGCAGAAATCAAAGTTCTCTGCTCGTTCTCCTCCCATACCTTGCAAACGTTTTAACAGACCGCTAAAACCACGCCAAAAATAGGTATATGACATGATGATTGATTGGAAAAGTTGAATCATCACAAATCTCGATCCCTTAAGATTTCTTAGCAGAATTTGTGCATAATATATCTATATTTGTGATTTAGACCTTTTTATGCCAAATTCCAAGTCTAAACTTCTGCATAGACTACCTGCCTGGGCATGGTTAAGCCACTATACGCCGGTCAAATTTAAGTCCGATGTGCTGGCTGCCCTGATTGTGGTGGCAATGCTGGTGCCTCAAGGGATGGCCTATGCCATGCTGGCAGGATTGCCGCCGATCATGGGCTTATACGCCAGCATCCTGCCGATGATCATTTATGCGCTGCTTGGTGGGAGTTCGACTTTATCGATTGGCCCCGTGGCCATCATTTCCATGATGACTTTTGCTACGCTCAATCCACTTTTTGAAGTCGGCTCACCGGTCTATATCGAAGCTGCGACCTTATTGGCACTCATGGTCGGCATTATTTCCCTGCTTTTGGGATTATTCCGTTTTGGTTTTCTGATCCAGTTGATCAGTCATCCAGTGATCCAAAGCTTTATTATTGCCTCTGCCTTATTGATTGCTTTTGGGCAATTAAAGTTTTTGGTCGATCTTCCCTTAAAAGCCAATAACATTCCGGAGTTTGCCAAAAGTCTGCTGCAATATTTTCCGTTGCTGCACGTGCCGAGTCTGATTTTCGGCCTGCTCTCTATCGGTCTGTTGATCTATCTGCCCAAGTTATTAAAATCTCAGGCGGTACAAAGCCGGATCGGTTCTACAGATTTTTTAGTCCGTGCGGTGCCCCTGATTCTGGTATGCCTCGGGATTGCGGCGATTGTCTTTCTGGATTTAAAGCTTCAGGGCATTAAAACCGTTGGTGCAATCCCATCTGGTTTCCCGCCCTTGTCCTTTCCTCACTGGAACTGGGAACTGGTGATGACCTTGTTACCGGGTGCCAGCATGATCGCCATGATCAGTTTTGTGGAATCCTTGTCGATTGCTCAAGCTACGGCCTTACAGCAACGCAGTCATTTAAACAGTAATCAGGAACTGATCGCGCTCGGTCTGGCCAATATCAGTGCAGGCGTAAGTTCAGCTTTCCCGGTAACGGGCAGTCTGTCAAGAACTGTGGTGAATGCCGATGCGGGTGCTAAATCACCTATGGCCGGTGTTTTATCCTCGATCCTGATTATTTTCGTAAGCCTGTTCTTTACCGGATTTTTTGAAGACCTGCCGCTGACCATTCTGGCTGCGACGATTATTGTTTCCATCTGGAAGCTGGTTAATTTCCAGCCATTTGTTGATGCCTGGCGTTATTCCAAGGCAGATGGCCTTGCCATGTGGATTACCTTTCTCGGCGTGGTTCTGATTGATATCTCCACCGGTTTGATCATTGGGATCGTATCGACCTTTGTGCTGATGCTATGGCGAATCAGCCGGCCGCATATTGCGGTCGTCGGTCTGGTCAAAGGAACCCAGCATTTTCGCAATATTCAGCGGCATCAGGTCAGTACCTCCGACCGGGTGCTGTCACTACGGATTGATGAGAATCTGACGTTTCTGAATGCCAATAGCTTCAAAGGTTATCTGATCAATGAGATCAGCCTGAATGACCAGCTACAACATGTGATTATCAACTGTTCCAGCATCAGTGCGATTGATCTGAGTGCCCTGGAAATGCTGGAAGATTTAAATGCGGAACTGGCCAAACTGGATATTCGTCTGCATTTTGCCGAAGTCAAAGGTCCGGTCATGGACAAGCTACAAGCTTCTAAATTGATGACGCATCTGAGTGGGCGGATTTATCTGACGCATTTTCAGGCGATTCAGGACCTTGCGCTAGAGATCTTTGAGCAGCATAAAGATTATACAATTTAAGACAGCAGATACTTGAACTTATGGCCGGAAATTCCAACCGGTCATAAGTTCTAACTTTTTAAATTTTCAAATATAATTTGAATTTATCTATTTAACTTTGATATTTATTTCATGAATACAATTTTAAAAGTGGTGATTTATTCATCATTTTAAGAAGTTTTTCTTCAATATAAGCAATGTTTTAAAGCAATTAATTTTAGAATAAATCAATAATATCAATATCTTGGTTTTTATATAAAAATATATTTTAAGCCTTGTTTAAATTAAGTATAAAATAGCGCAACTTTTTCCCAAATTTAGCCCTCGTAATTTTCACAAGGCAACCTTATGTTTTCTGCCCTTATGCGCATGAGCTTAGTCTCTCGAATCATCATCGCCATTATTTTAGGTGTGGGTGTGGCTGTGGTATTTCCCGAAGCTACTCCCTCATTAAGCCTATTGGGCGACCTGTTTATTAAAGCCTTGAAGTCTGTTGCACCGATTCTGGTTTTCATTTTAGTTTTAGCTTCTATCGCGAATTTTAAGGTGGGTCAATCCAACACCCCCATCAAACCGATTATGATCATGTATGCAGTGGGTATGTTCCTTGCTGCACTGAGCGCCGTGGTTGCGAGTATCTTATTTCCAAGTACGCTGTTTCTGGATATCGCTGCACAAGCTGACTTACAGCCACCTGGCAGTCTGGTAGAAATCCTGAAGAATTTACTGCTCAGTTTTGTTACCAATCCGGTCGTTGCGATTGCTGAAGCAAACTTTATTGGTATTCTGGCTTGGGCAGTGGCCTTGGGTATTGCCTTCCGTCATGCATCTGATAGTACCAAAACGCTTTTAAATGATGCGGCCTTTGCGGTTAATTATGTGATCCGTCTGGTGATCAATTTCGCGCCTGTGGGTATTTTTGGTCTGGTGGCAGTCACTTTTGCTGAATCTGGTCTGGACACGCTGACGAGCTATGTACATTTGTTGACTGTATTGTTAGGCACAATGGTGTTTGTTGCACTGGTCATCAATCCGTTGCTTGTTGCTGCCGTTACTCGCAAAAATCCTTATCCACTGGTGTTCACCTGCTTACGTGAAAGTGGCATTACCGCCTTCTTTACCCGTAGTTCAGCAGCCAACATTCCGGTCAATCTGGACTTGGCGAAACGTCTGGGTGTTAAAGAATCGACTTCAAGCATTGCCATCCCTCTGGGAGCGACCATCAATATGGGTGGTGCATCAGTGACTATTACGGTTCTCGCCTTGGCAGCAGTCAATACCTTGGGCATTAGCGTGGACTTTAGTACCATGCTGATTCTTTCTGTGGTGGCAACCGTCTCGGCATGTGGTGCTTCTGGTGTTGCAGGCGGTTCATTGTTACTGATTCCAGTTGCATGCGGCCTGTTCGGGATCTCTTCGGATATCGCCATGCAAGTCGTTGCGATTGGTATGGTCATCAGCGTATTGCAGGACTCTACTGAAACCGCGCTAAACTCATCGACTGATGTTTTATTTACTGCAGCAGTAGACCGCGCATCAAATTGATTTTATATTGATTAATCAATATATTTAGCCAATGATGTTGTTATGCCATTACAGCGTTTACCTACCTGGGTACAATTAGGGGCGTTTTTTCTTGCGGTCAATGCCGGCATGATTAACGTCCTGGGGCTGGTGACGGTACTGCACCAGTCTGTTTCACATATGACCGGTAATGTCAGCATGCTGGCCATGGCCCTGCTAAACTGGCAACCAGAACAGATGTTGTATCTCTTTTTGGTCACACTCTGCTATGTCATTGGTTCATCCTATAGCGGGCTCATTCTTGGAAATAGTCACTTTCGCCTAGGGCAGCTTTATGGTTACCCTTTAAGCCTGGTGGCTATTTTTATTTTGATCTGCTGGTTATTATTGCCCTATTTCCCGCGCTATGCCTTGTTATGGGCCTGTGTTGCCATGGGTGTGCAAAATGCCATGGTCAGCCATTATAAAGGTGCCATCATTCGCACTACGCATTTATCTGGCGTACTGACAGACCTCGGCTTGGCGATGGGCTACCGTTTGCGCGGTTTAGAAGTAGAATCACGACGCGTGGTTTTGCATCTGCTTATTTTGCTCGGTTTTTTAAGCGGTGGCATTCTTGCCAGCTGGCTATATCCTTATTTAAAATTAAATGCATTCCTGATCCCGGCAGTGCTGAGTCTGGTTCTCAGTCTCACGTATTGGGTGATTTATTTACGTTATCGACATCAACACGACTAATATCTGGACATTCTCATGGTTAAAAATGCATTGCAGGCACAATTGTTAAAGGCAGGATTGGTCGACAATAAAAAAGCCAAAAAACTGTCTAAACAGGCTGTGCATGAAAAACGCACCGGTGACAGTACCGAGGCTGAAATCAAGGCCAAGATTGAACAAGACAAACAGCAAAAAATGGCCAAAGATCAGGCGATTGAGCAAGAGAAAAAAGCAGCTTTGCAGGAAAAAGAGCTGAAAGCCGCAATCATGCAAATGATTAACCAACATAAAATCCGTGATACTGACGGCGATGCGGTGTATCAGTTTATTGATGACAGTAAAGTCAAAAAAGTCTATTTAAACCAGCAAATCTATAATGCACTGGTGGCAGGCAGTCTGGTGATTGCACGTGAAAATGACAGCTATGCTTTCTTGCCTAAAGCTCTGGCAGATCGTATCAATGCGAAAATGCAGGGCTTTATCATTGTGAATAATTCAGAGAAAAATGAACAAACCACTGATGAAGAAGATCCATATGCAGCCTATGTCATTCCTGATGATTTGATGTGGTAAGCATCGCGATATCATTACTGAAATATCGAAGATCAGAAACCGGCGAATTCGCCGGTTTTTTATTGTTCTGCATTTTTATTGACGGATTTGCACAAATAGATATGTTTTAAAAAGTTATCCAATATTAAAAAACCTGATCCAAATCTATAAACTTGATCTAAATTTTTGATTGAAGAGAAAGATCGTTTGGAACAGTTTAATTTTATTCGGAATATTCAAGAATGGGCAGATCAGTACCCATGGCTAGAAATGCTATCTTCACTGAGTATTGTGATTTTACTGGCGATTCTTGCCAATCTATTTGCCAAACAGATCGTAGTGCGCGGAATTCGTAAACTGATTACCAAAATGCCTTTTGCCAATAATCAGATTTTTGCTGAGCATAGCGTGATTCGCCGGATTGCCAATATTGTTCCGGCAGTCGTGATCATGAACGGGATTACCACGGTACCGCATTTATCTGACAAGGTTGAGTCCTTTGTGCAAATGGGTGCACAGGCTTTTATCTTCCTGACAATTGCCTTGGCCCTGGGTGAATTACTGAATATTTTTAACCTGGTCTATCAGCGTAATCCCAAGTCACGTAACAAACCGATTAAAGGTTATTTGCAGCTGGTCAAGCTGATTATCTTTATTGTCTGTGGCCTGATGATTCTCGGCACTTTCCTGAAAAAGGATGTCTTTACCTTGCTGGCTGGCTTCGGTGCCATGGCCGCGGTGTTGATGCTGGTCTTTCAAAATACCATTTTATCGCTGGTGGCGTCGGTTCAGATTTCATCCTATGACATGGTGCGTATTGGCGACTGGATCGAAATGCCCTCGCTGAACGCGGATGGCGATGTCATTGATATGTCATTACATACCATTACGGTACAGAACTTTGATAAAACAGTGACCACGATTCCGACCAATAAACTGGTGACGGATACCTTTAAAAACTGGCGTGGTATGCAGGAAGCCGGTGCGCGCCGGATCAAGCGCTCGATTCATATTGATCAAAGCAGTGTGCATTTTATGTCGGCTGAAGAGCAGAACAAGCTGAAAAATTTTATTTTGCTGGATCAATACCTGAATACCAAATCAGAGGAACTGGAACAATTTAATCTGCAACTGAGTCATCATTCGCAATATAACCAGCGCCGTCTCACCAATCTGGGAACTTTCCGTGCCTATGTAGAATTTTATCTGCAACAGCATTCGGGCATTAGTAAAAATCATTCCCTGATGGTGCGCCAATTGCAGCCAACCAGTGAGGGTTTACCGTTAGAGATTTATGCCTTTACCAATACTACCGCCTGGGTCGAGTATGAAAATATCCAATCGGATATTATGGATCATCTGCTGGCGATTATTCCGGAATTTGGTTTAAAGGTGTATCAAGCGCCTTCAGGTCTTGATTTAAAAGAGGCATTTACTCAACCGTCTTCTATTATTACTTAAACACAAGTCATCCAATACCAAGCCTGAGGTGCTGCTGCATTTCAGGCTTTTTTATTTCATGAGATGTTTAAATTCTGACTGGCATAAATCTGGCTTTAGTTTAATTTTTATAATCCAAGTTTTAATTGAGTGAATCATTTTGTGGCAATTTCACCCAATTACGGGCTTAAAAAAACAGAATCCTTTATAATTCCCGAAAAGCAAAATGCATGATAAGAGTACGATAATGTTTCGATGGCTTGAAAGACTGGTTGACCCCTATCCCACCAAAAATCTGAATCAACCTTTACCGACCAAGTTTTTTCCATTTGTCTGGCAGGCAGCCTATGGCGTCCGCCGTTATTTGCTGATTCTGGTGCTATGTACCGCCGGTGCTGCCAGCTTCGAAGCCTTACTGTATTCAAAAATTGGTGAGCTGGTGAACTGGCTGAGTAAAAGCCAGCCGGATACTTTTCTGGAGCAACATGCCAGCAATTTAACCTTGCTGAGTATTGTTCTGCTGGCCAATATTTTCTTCGCCAGTGCGCAATCACTGATCAAGCATCAGATTTTGTACAGCAATTTCCCAATGCGTTTACGCTGGCGCTTTCATAATCTGCTGATGAAGCAAAGCCTGGATTTTTTCCACAATGATTTTGCCGGACGATTATCGGCCAAAGTCATGCAAACTGCTCTGGCAGTACGCGAATTCTGGGTCATTCTGGGTGACATGCTGGCGTATGTGTTGATTTATTTCATCACCATCAATATTGTTTTAGGTGCAATTTCACCCTTGCTGATCATTCCATTGATGGTCTGGCTAGCCTTGTTTATCTGTGCAGCGTGTTACTTTATTCCTCGTTTGAGCAAAATTTCCAATGCTCAGGCGGATGCCCGTGCGGTCATGACCGGGCGTATTACGGATGCCTATACCAATATTCAGACCGTCAAGCTATTTGCTCATGCCGGTCGTGAAAGCCAGTATGCCAAGACCTCTATGCAGGAATTTATGGTAACGGTATATAAACAGATGCGTCTGGGTGCCCAATACGAAATCAGTATTTTACTGCTGAGTGTAGTGTTATATGGTGGCGTACTGGGTACCGCGATCTGGCTGTGGATGGAAGGTCAGGCCGAGCTGGGCATTATTGCTGCAACCACGGCAATGGTACTGAAACTGAACAGTATTGCCGAATTTATGATGTGGCAGACCTCTGCCCTGTTTGAAAATGTCGGTACCATTCAGGATGGTATGAAAACTTTAGGCCGAAAAATTGCCATTGAAGATAAACCGGGTGCCAAAGAGCTACAGCTCAATCATGGTGAAATCAAATTCGAAAATGTCAGCTTTGCCTATAATGATAAAAACGTGATTGATCAGTTTAATCTGACCATTCGCCCAGGCGAAAAGATTGGTATTGTCGGCCGTTCAGGTGCCGGGAAATCTACCTTGATTCAACTGTTGCTGCATTTTTATCATATCAATCAGGGTCGTATCTTAATCGATGGTCAGGATATTGATGAGGTCACTCAGGACAGTTTGCGCAAGAACATTGCATTAGTGACTCAAGATACCTCGCTGCTACATCGCACGGTCGCGGAAAACATTAAATATGGTCGTCCGGATGCGACTGATGAAGAGATGTTTGAAGCTGTGCGTAAAGCCAAAGCGGAAGAGTTTATTCCCAATCTGACCGACTTGCGTGGCAAAAAAGGCTATGAAGCCTATGTCGGTGAACGTGGCGTGAAACTTTCCGGCGGACAGCGTCAGCGAATTGCCATTGCACGTGTATTCCTGAAAGATGCGCCGATTCTGATTCTGGATGAAGCCACCAGTGCACTGGATTCTGAAGTCGAAGCTGCCATTCAGAACAGTCTGGACGACTTGATGCAAGGTAAAACCGTGATTGCCATTGCGCATCGCCTGTCTACCATTGCCCAGATGGATCGTCTGATTGTGCTGGATCAAGGTCGAATCGCCGAGCAAGGCACGCATGATGAACTGGTGGCATTAAATGGCATCTATGCCCAACTTTGGCAGCGTCAAACTGGTGGCATGCTGATTCAGCAACAGGTCAAAGCATCAAAAGATCATGAATAATATGATCTGTAGAAGATTTCAAAACTTCTGATCATTTGCTCGTCCTTAATATTGAACAGGTCTGGAAAAAGGAAAACTTTGCCAGACCTCTCTTTTTAAAATTTTCTCTACAGATGAACAGCAAGTTGCCATCTATCTGGTATTTTAATGAAATGACATAACTCTCTAGTTCTGAAAGCTCTCTGAAGAAGTCCTATTCAATGCTTAAGCAATTTCCTTGTCCTTAGTCAGCCAATGCAGAGATGTGTCCGGTTCAATAAAATAATTTTAATTTCATCAATAAAATTATGCGGTTTAAATTGATTTTAATGCTGAATTCAGGCTAATCTGCCAGTGGCAGAGTCACAATCGCCAAAATTTTGTCCAACAATTTTAATGAAAAATTTGGCGGCTTCATGCCAATATCTATTTATAAATAAAAAAATTTGAATGAGTGCAACGGATCGCGCATGAAAACAATTGCTCCACGCCAAGACCAAGGAATTCCAGGTGTTTACGGTCTCCTGCTTCTCGATGTCATTTCCCGCTGGGGTTATAACAATGAATCGCTTTTCCAACCTTTTAGCCTGACCAGTGAACAGTTGGCAGATCCTGATTTTCGTATTCCAACCCCTGTCGCCAACGAACTGGTCAAATATGCCCTGAAACTGACCGGAGAGCCGACCTTGGGTTATCATCTCGGCACACAGATGCGGATCTCGATTCATGGCTTTATTGGCTATGCGATTATGACGGCGAATAATATTACCGATGCGCTGGTCTTGGCGAATCGATTTATTCAACTTCGCTTACCCTTCCTGCAACTATTTTTCTCGACCTTTGGTGCCAAAGCCACGGTACAGCTGCAAACCGATATTCAGCTTGAACCTCTGCGCACCGAAATTTCCATTGCCTTGATGATTGGACTGATCAGTATGGCCAAGGCCATTACAGGTGTTAATGATGCGACAGGAGAAATCGACTTCGATTTTAAGAAGCCGGAAGATTTTGAACGCTTTATGGCGAAGTTCCCCACCCATCAGTTCCGTTTTGAACAACCGCATTTAATTCTGAGCTTTGATAAAAGCTACCTGATGAACAAGCTGGTGCATGCCGATCCGATTGCCAGCCAGATTGCGATTAACCAGTGTGAAACGGAACTTTCTGCCTTGGGTGAACGGCATCGGATTGCCATGCGTGTCCGGGATATATTGACCCATGCTGAGCAACACTATCTCAGTATTGAAAGTGTGGCGGATCGCTTGCACATGTCTGACCGCACCTTAAAACGTCAACTCGCCGCCGAAGGCACCTCCTTTTCTACCCTGGTCGATGAAGTGCGTTACCGGCATGCCACCTCGTTATTGTCCCGGACAGATTTCACTCTGGAACAGATTGCCGATGAACTGGGTTATAGTGATGTCGCCAATTTTAGCAGGGCATTTAAACGCTGGAGTGGTCGCAGCCCGAGCAACTGGCGCAAAGATCCTTATTTATAAGGAAGTATAAGCCTTTTGTTTTGCTTAAAAAGAATGTATAAAACATGTCAAAAATGATCTTAAGATTTTTAAGGAGTTATCAATGAATCATCCTGCAGAATTAAAGTACGCAAGTACACATGAATGGGTGCGCATTGAGGGTGATCTTGTTGTGACCGGTATTTCCGACCATGCACAGGATGCGTTAGGCGATTTAGTCTATGTAGAAGCACCAGATCTTGATTCACATATTACTGCGGGCGAACAAGCTGGCGTGGTTGAATCAGTAAAAACAGCTTCCGATATTCATGCACCAGTGTCTGGTGTAGTGGTTGAAATCAATCCTGATCTTGAAGATGATCCAGATTTCATTAATGATGACCCATATGGCAAAGGCTGGATCTATAAAATCAAGCCAGACAATATGGCAGATGTCGAAAAGCTGCTTTCCAATACAGAATATGAAGCTGGCCTCTAAGCCATTTTAACTTTAAAAAATCAGCCTCCGGGCTGATTTTTTTATTAAAGACCAAGCGTTGCATTTCCTAGTTCAAATTAAATTTCATGCATTTATCATGAAATATCATTGTATTTTTCACTTATTTTTCTTAAAGTCTTGCTCATATCTCCTTCGCTCCTAGATAGCTCGCGCTTATTTATAACAATAATTTCCCATGCTGAGCCCAGCGTCTTACAGCATATCATTTTAGGAAAATCATGAACGCCATTGCAGCGCCACTATGGACCAAGTCATTTGTGCTTTGTTTGGCCAACAACCTATTTTTATTTATTTTCTATTTTGCACAAACCACAATTTTGCCAATATACATCTTAAAAGAATTAGGCGGCAACCTGACTCAGGCAGGTCTGGCCATGACCTTGTTTATGGTCTCTGCCATTGCAGTGCGACCTTTTAGCGGTTTAATTATCGAAAAATTCGGGGTGCGTAAAACCCTGATTATTTCTGAAGTGTTCTTTAGCTTATTTTCACTTACTTATCTGTTGGCAGATCAGCTCACGATTCTGTTTATCATCCGTTTCTTACACGGCATCTGGTTCAGTATCTTGACTACAGTTTGTGTGCCTGTGGTGAACCAGTTTATTCCGGAGCAACGTAAAGGCGAAGGCATGGGCTATTTTGTCATGTCGGTTAATCTGGGGATTGTTTTAGGTCCATTTATAGGCTTGAGCCTGATTGAACACTGGTCTTATTTTCAGGTCAGTATGCTATTGATCGTCTTGGTTTTTATCGGATTTGCCTTCTGTTTTTTGATTCCGGTCAAAGAACCTGAAAAAATCATCAAAAATACCAATAAGAAAACCTCGCTTGAGCTGACAGATTTTGTGGAAAAGAAAGTGCTGCCTGTCGCAGTATTGGCCATGCTGATTTCTTTTTCTTATGCGAGCATCATGTCTTTTATCGCACCCTTCGCAGCCAGCAAGGATTTAATGGCCTATGCAGGTTTATTCTTTGTGGTTTTTGCGATTTCCATGATGAGCTTACGGCCGATCACCGGAAAGATTTATGATCGTAAAGGCCCGCAATATGTGATTTATCCGGCATTGCTGGCTTTTAGTTCGGGTTTATTTTTACTGAGCCAGATTCAGAGCTTATGGGGATTTATGCTGGCTGCAGTCATGGTTGGTGTGGGCTTTGGTAGTGTGCAGCCGTGTATTCAAACTTTGGCGATTCAATGTGCGCCCAAGCATCGAATTGGCTATGCAACTTCAACTTTTTATACGTTTTATGACCTGGGTATTGCCATCGGTTCACTACTGATTGGTACCATCATTGCAGCTTACAGTTATCAGTTTGCTTTTATGCTATGCGGTATTTTAACCTTAAGCAGTATTGTTTATTTTAAGCTGGTGGTGCAACGTAAAACCGTCTAGTTTTATGGATTGAATCGAATAATAAATAAGATCAATAAAAAAACAGGCAGAAAATTCTGCCTGTGATTTTTTGAGCAAATATTTATTCTGACACCGAAGTATTCTCTGCTTGTTTCTCTTCCGCTTTTGGCTCTTGCATCATGGTGAATTGGGTTGCCTCTGTGGCTACGGTAGTGTCCTGTCGGTTACTTTTCAGCTTGATTTGTAAGCGCAGTTCATTGGTCGAATCGGCATTGCGCAAGGCTTCTTCATAAGAAATTTCACCCTGGTTATACAGGTCAAATAAGGCCTGGTCAAAGGTCTGCATGCCCAGTTCACGCGATTTCGCCATAATCGCTTTCAATTCGTGGAATTCACCTTTCAAAATCAGGTCAGACATCAGTGGCGTATTTAACATGATTTCAATCGCTGCACGACGGCCTTTACCATCTTGAGTACGAATCAGACGCTGTGAAATGATCGCCTTCATATTGGATGACAAATCCATTAATAGCTGGTTCCGGCGTTCTTCCGGGAAGAAGTTGATAATCCGGTCCAAAGTCTGGTTGGCATTGTTCGAGTGCAGCGTTCCCAGACACAGATGTCCAGTTTCAGCAAAAGCAATCGCGTGTTCCATGGTTTCAGTATCGCGAATTTCGCCGATCAGAATCACATCTGGTGCCTGACGCAAGGTATTTTTCAGCGCATTATGCCAGGAATGGCAGTCCACTCCGACTTCACGATGAGTAATCATGGATTTTTTATGCTTGTGCACATATTCAACCGGATCTTCTACGGTAATGATATGCCCGGCTGAATTTTCATTTCGATAGTCAATCATGGCTGCGAGTGAAGTTGATTTACCGGAACCTGTTCCTCCGACTACCAATACCAGTCCACGTTTTTCCATAATCACATGTTTCAGAGATTCCGGTAATTTCAGCTTCTGGAAATTTGGAATTTCTGCAGTAATGGTACGAATCACCATGCCAACATTAAGTTGTTGTACAAACACATTGACCCGAAAACGGGAAACACCTGGCACGGTGATGGCAAAATTGCACTCAAGTTCAGTTTCAAATTCTTTACGCTGTTTATCATTCATCAGACTGTAGGCAAACAGCTTGGTTTTTTCAGCTGTGAGTTCCTGCTGTCCAAAAGGTTTCATTAAGCCTTGATGTTTAATACTCGGTGGAAAATCAGCCGTAATAAATAAATCTGAACCGCCATATTCCACCACTTTAGTCAGCATGTGATGCATGAATTTTTTTGCTTCGTCCAACAATTCTGCCGTGAACATCTTTTCCCCCGGAAATGCACAACTGCACAAATCTCAATCTTAGATTTATGCCAAATATTTTAATTTCATTGTGCAGCGTTTTATAAATATGCTCAAATATATTTGATTTATAAAGAAAATATTTTTTAATATTTATGTGACCTACTTCAATAAAAATTAAATTAAGTAGAAGTATTCAAGCTTTTTAAAGCAACTCTGCCAAAAAAATAGGATTGTAATTTTAAAGGTTGAATTCTGTTAGACGATTCATTATTTGTCATTTTCGACATATAGAATGTTATTTTTCTTTCTTTATGATTACCAACTCCCCTATTTTTTATGTACCAATTTCGGTTCTATTAGATGTAATAATGAATTATGAAAAATAGGATAATGTTTATGAAAATTGAACAAAATCGTGTAACTTTGCTCAAATAACAGGCGTGAAACTTGGTAAATTATTAAAAAAGCCCGATTCAGCTAAGTTAGGCTTTTTATTTGACTATAAAAATATGATTTATATAAAATAAAATAGAGAATTTCGTATAACGTGTATTATGTTAATTTTAGGGAAATTTAAGAATCTCTATGCAATGGTTTATTCAATATTCTTTGATTTCTTATCTTTTAG